>JASHTC010000212.1 GCA_030040755.1 Thermoplasmata archaeon
TGCTACCGGTGCCCGTACAAGCTCGAGTACCCGAGCTGCGACCTCTACTGCGCCAAGGTCCTCAAGGAGCTGTACTTCGAGACCTCCATCCCCCCCGACGACGTCGCGGCGTTCATCGCCGAACCGGTGATGGGGGAGGGGGGCTACATCGTTCCCCCGAAGGGCTGGCACCAGGCGATCAAGTCGATCCTGGACGAGTACGGGATCCTGTTCATCGATGACGAGGTCCAGTCCGGCGTCGGCCGGACGGGAGCCTGGTTCGCCATCGAGCACCACGGGGTCGTCCCGGACATCGTGACGATGGCGAAGGCGCTCGGGGGCGGGCTGCCGCTCGGGGCCGTCGCGATCCGAGCGGACCTCGACCTCGCCACGGGCGCCCACTCGAACACCTTCGGAGGGAACCTGGTCGCGTCGGCCGCCTCGCTGGCGACGCTCCGGGTCATCGAGAAGGAGAAGCTGATGGCGAACGCCCGGGTCCAGGGCACATACCTCCAGGACCGGCTCCGGGAGCTGCAGACGCGCTACGAGGAGATCGGAGACGTCCGCGGGCTGGGCCTCATGGTCGCCACGGAGTTCGTGAAGGACCGTCACACCAAGGAAGCGAACGTCCGGCTGCGCGACCGGATCATCGAGGAGTCCTACCGGCGCGGGCTGATCCTGCTCGGGTGCGGCAAGTCCTCGATCCGCTACATCCCCCCGCTCATCGTCCGCCGGGAACAGGTCGACGAGGCCGTGGAGATCGTCGACGCAGCGATCCGGGCGGCGCGCGCGGCGGCATGAAGTTCGGTCGTCTGGCCGGCCCCGGCCGGCTCGAGGTCGTCGAGCGCCCCGAGCCGACTGCCGGTGCCGGGGAGCTCGTCGTCGCGATGGCCGCCTGCGGCGTCTGCGGGACCGACCTTGAGAAGCTTCGGGGGAACTACCAGAGCGCGGGCGTCCTCGGGCACGAGCCGGTCGGTCGGGTCAAGGAGGTCGCTCCCGACGTGCGCGACCTCCGGGTCGGGGACCGCGTCTTCGTCCATCATCATGTTCCGTGCTACCAGTGCGAGGTCTGCGCGCGGGGGGACTTCACGTTCTGTCCCTCGTATGCGAAGACCAACCTCGACCCGGGCGGCTTCTCGGACGCCTTCCGCGTTCCCGCCGAGCACGTCGCCCGCGGGGCGGTCCTGGTCCTCGACCGCTCGGTCGACTGGGCCACCGGGGCGCTGCTCGAGCCCGCCGGCTGCGCGCTGACCGCCCTCCACCGGGTTGGCCTCCCGAAGCAGGCGACGGTCTTCGTGCTCGGGCTGGGACCGGTCGGGCTCCTGTACGCCCGGCTCGCCCGGTCCCTCGGAGCCGCATGGGTCGGAGGGACCGAGGTCGCTCCCCTCCGACGCACGGCGGCGGAGCGGGGCGGGATCGACGTCGCGGTCGACCCCCGGGAGGAGGGGGCGGCGCGACGAGAGGTGGACCGCGCGACCCAGGGGCGCGGCGTCGACCTGGCGGTCGTGGCGACGGGTCACCCGGCGGTCCTGCGAGACGCCACCCGCCTGGTGCGGCGGGGGGGCACCGTGAACCTGTTCGGGCTGCCCGATGCCGGTAGCCGACTCGACGCCGACCTCCAGGACCTCTATCTTCGAGGGGTCCGGCTCCTCCCTTCCTACGCCACCACCGAGCCGGACATCGCCGAGGTCCATCGGCGCCTGGTGGCCGGGGAGCTCCAGATCTCCGACCTCGTCACGCACCGTCTCCCGCTCGCCGAGCTCGAGGAAGCGTTCCGGCGTGCGGGCCGGCCCGACACGGCCGTCAAGGTCGTGGTGACGGGACCCGCGGCGGCTTCCTAGACCTCACCGGCCTCGCCGACCGTCTGGCCCACGATGCGATGGCTCGGACGCACGCGCGCCCTCGGCCCGAGGATGCTCCCCCCGACGAACGCGTCCCGTTCGATGCGCGTCCCCTCCATTACGATCGAGTTCTCGACGTGGGCGCCGGCCTCGACGATCGCCCCGGGCCCGAGCGTCACGTACTTCCCGAACGAAGCTCCCTCGGCGGTCGCGCCCGGGGCGGTCGCCACCGGCCCGGTTCCCAGGGCCCCTCGAGGGAGAGGGGCCTTGCCTCCCCGTCCGTCGTCGAAGAGGAGTCGCTGGGCGCGCAGGAGCCGTTCGGGGGTGCCGGCGTCCTCCCAGTATCGAGTCAGGCGGAAGCCGTAGACTCCCCCGTCGAGGAGCCCCGGGACGACCTCCCGCTCCCAGCTCACGACCCGACCGGGGGGGATGGCGTCCAGCACGCTCCGGGACCAGACTCCCAGCCCGGCGTTGATCCAGTGCGACGGGGCCGCCTCGGGTTCGGGTTTCTCGACGAAGGCCGTGATCCGGTCGTCGGGAGCGAGCGCGGCGACCCCATACGGTCGCGTGTCCTCGACCTCCGCCAGCGTCATCGTGCCGACGCCCCCATGCTCGAGGTGGCGGGCGACGATCGCGCGGAGGTCGGCGGCCGCGATCACATCCGAGTTCAGCAGGAAGAACGGGTCGCTCATGCCGCCCCCCGCGTTCTTCATCCCTCCCCCGGTGCCCAGAGGCTCCGCCTCCGACACCGTGCGGACCGGCCAGCGCAGTGGGTGGTGGCGTACGTAATCGGCGATCACCTCGGCCTTGTAGCCGGTCGCCAGGACGACCTCTTCCACGTCGGCCGGGAGCAGGTCGAGGACATGGTAGAGCATGGGTTTCCCCGCGACCGGGATCAGCTGCTTCGGTACGGTATGCGTGAGCGGCCGCAGCCGCGTACCGAACCCCCCGATGAGGACGAGCGCCTTCATGGCGGCGGGGATGTGCTCGCCCTCCTTATGCCTCGCGTCTCCGCCTAGATGAGCGACGGGGTCTCCCCCCGCTCCACCGCCCGGGAGTACTCTCGCTCGACGGCGTGCTTGAGCAGGGCGGCCGGGCTGCCCCAGATCGTCACCCGACTGACGCTCCCTGCGGCCTGGCCAAGCCCCAGGGCGACCACTACCCCGCGCTCGCGGTACGTGAACGGAACGAGTGGGACCCCCTGCCTCCTCGCGACCAGGTTGCCGGCCGCGACCCGGGCTTCCGCGAGCGCCGCTTGCGCGGTGCCGGGGACCAGCATCCCCGAGACCGGGTCCTTGAACTCGGTCACGTCCCCCACCGCCACCACCCCGGGAAAGCCGGGCACCTCGAGGGTAGGGTCCACCGCGATGCGGCCCCCTTTGCCGTGGGGGACGGGCAGGCTGCGGATCGCCTCGGGTGCCTCCAGGCCCGCGCACCACACCGCGAGGTCACAGGAGAGCACCGTGCCATCCTCCAGGAAGACCCGGCCGGGCTCGACCCGGGTCACGTTGAACCCGTGGATGGTCATGACACCGGAGCGTCCGAGGATCCGACGGGCATGCGCGACCAGTCGCGGAGGGAAGCCGGCGAGGAACGGGAGGGCTCCGGTGACGAGGAGCACGTCCGGCGGACGCGCCGCGCTCCCCGCGACCCGGCGCCAGTCCGTCGTGGCGACCTCCGCCGCCAGCTCGGTGCCGGTGGAGCCTCCCCCGACGATGACGACCCGGGGCCGGCGCTCCCCGGGCAGCCCGGCGGAAGCACGCTCGGTCTCCCGGAGCGCCGCCGCGAGCCTCTGCGCCCCCGAGAGGCGGTAGACCTGATGGGTGTGCTCGGCGGCCCCCGGCACCCCGAAGTAGGCGGCGACGTTTCCGAGGCAGAGGGCCAGCATGCCGTATTCGACCTCTCCGTGGTCGAGCCGTACCCGGCGGGCGCGCAGGTCCACCGACTCCACGGTCCCCTGAAGGAACTCGATCCCCCGCCGTTCGAGCACCGCGAGCAGGGGCACGACCCAGGCGCTCACATCGGAGCCGGCCCGGGCGATCCGTCCGATCTCGTAGAGCTCGGTCCTCAGGACGTGGACCGGGTGCCGGTCGACGAGCACGATTCGGACCCGGCCGCGGGTCCTTCGAGAGAACTGCTGCGCGACCGTGAGCCCGGCGTACCCCGCGCCGAGGACGACGAGCGGAGGATCCGCGGAGGTCGCCTCCGGCCCCGACATGGCCGGTCAGCGCGTCTCCCGAGAAGAGGGTTGCGCGCCGCCTCCCGGGCGTCCGGCGGGGCGGCTCTCCCCAGAAGTAAAGGCTCGCCCGAGCCGTGCCGGTAGCGATGGACCTCCCCGGCAGCCAGCGAGAGCCGCTCGCCCAGGCCCGGGCCCTCGGCGTGCCCCGGCCGGACGAGCGGCTCGAGGTCACCCTCCTCCTCCGCCGGCGGTCCGACGTCGTCCCGTTTCCTAACGTCAGTGAGGTGGGCCGTGCCCCCCCCGGCCTACGGACGTACCTGCGCCGGGAGGAGTTCGCCGCCCGGTACGGGGCCCACCCGAAGGACCGGGAATACGTGCGGGCGTTCGCGGTGGCGTCGGGCCTGGACGTCGTCGCCGAGTCGCCGGCGACACGTACGGTCCACCTGGCGGGCACCGTGGCCTCCCTCGAAAGGGCCTTCGGAGTGCGTTTGCAGCGGTGGACCTACCCGGGTGGGTCCTACCGCGGCCGCACCGGTCCGATCCGGCTGCCGGTGGAACTCACCGGGGTCGTTGTAGGGGTCTTCGGCCTCGACAATCGCCCGCAATGCCGGACGCACTTCCGGCGGCGTAGGGTGCCCCGGGCGATCGACGTCTCCTACACCCCGCCGACCGTGGCGCGAGCGTACGATTACCCGATCGGCACCGACGGCACCGGCCAGACGATCGGGGTGCTGGAGCTCGGTGGGGGATATTCCCGCGCCGACCTCACGACCTACTTCGGGGCCCTTGGGATCCCCGTCCCCGCGGTCGCCTCGGTCTCCGTGGACGGGGCGGGGAACGCCCCGACGGGAAATCCGGACGGCCCCGACGGGGAGGTCGAGCTCGACCTCGAGGTGGCGGGTTCGGTGGCTCCGGGGTCCGGCCTGGTCGTCTACTTCGCTCCGAACACGGACCAGGGGTTCTTGGACGGGCTCAGTGCGGCCGTCCACGACACGACCCACCGACCGTCGGTCGTGTCCGTGAGCTGGGGAGGGCCCGAGAGCTCGTGGACCGCCCAGGCCCGCGATGCGATCAACTCCGTCTGCGAGGACGCCGCGACGATGGGGGTGACCGTGACGGTCGCCTCGGGCGACGGGGGAGCGAGCGATGGGGCCGCCGCCGGAGCCCTCGAGGTGGATTTTCCGGCGTCTAGTCCGTACGCGCTGGGATGCGGCGGCACCCGACTGATCCTGACGGGCACCTCGATCTCCCAAGAGACGACGTGGAATGACCTTGCGCAGGGGGAGGGGGCGACCGGCGGCGGGGTGAGCCAGATGTTCCCTCTTCCGACGTACCAGGACCGCGCGGGGGTGCCGCCCTCACCCTCCGGATCCGCGGGGCGGGGCGTCCCCGACGTCGCGGGCGATGCCGACCCGACGACCGGCTACTCCGTCCGGGTCGACGGGCAGAACACGGTTATCGGGGGGACGAGCGCGGTCGCGCCCCTCTGGGCGGCCCTCGTCGCACGCCTGAACCAGGCGCTGGGAGCCCCGGTGGGGTTTGCCAACCCTCTCCTCTACGGCGCCGCCGCCGAGGCGACGTTCCACGAGATCACCACGGGCAACAACGACGGGTACTCGGCCGGTCCGGGCTGGAACCCGTGCACGGGGCTCGGGAGCCCGGACGGCGCGAGGCTGCTGGCGGCGCTGCGGGGTTCGGCCCCCGGTACGCCGTAGCACCGCGCCCTACGGGGCGACCCCGAACCCGTCGAGGAAGCTCCACCAGGCCGAGAGGGAGCGGTCCACGCCCCGCAGCGCCTCCTGCGGGGCGGTTCCCCCGGCCCGGATCTCGCGGGCGAGGATCGCCCGCTCCGCCGCCGAATGGGCGACGTCGGCCGACGTATGGACGCGGAAGAACTCGTGGGCGGCGGGGGAGCGGATCCCGTAGTTCGCCCGGAGCCCTCGCGACTTCTCCGCCGCGACCTCGGGGAACTGCCGCTCGTAGGCGTACAGGGCGCCCAGCGCGCCGGCGGGGCTCCCGCGGGGGCCGAGCGTCAGCCGCTCGTAGGTGGACATCAACTGTCGCGTGGGCCCGCTCGGCGCCGGGGGGCTCCCGTCCCTCCAGCGCGCTCCGATGCCGTGCGCGAAGTCGACCCAGAGCTCCGGGTGCGTCGGCGAACGGCCCTCCTCGTCCATGAGGTTCTCGAGCAGCACCCGGCGGTCGCGCGAGGCGAGGAGCTTCGCGTAGGCGCCCGCCACGTAGCGAGGGAAGTTCGCCTCGAAGTGGTAGTACTGACCCGCGTACTCGCGCAGGGTCTCGATCGGCAATTCCCCCCGCGACCAGGCCGTGTAGAACGGGTGCTGGAGCAGGTGGCGGCGGGCGATGTGGCGTTCGATGTCGGCGAGGGTCGTCATCGTCCGCCGCAGCAGAGCGGGGTTTATCGAGCCTTCGGGTCCCCGGAATCGGCTCCCCGCGGGCTCAGGCGGTCGATTCGGCGGGACCGAACACGACGAGCACGACGAGCTCCTCCTCGATGGAGTGGAACCGGTGGGGCTCTCCGGCGCCGACGAACAGCAACTCGCCCGGCCCGACCTCCCGATCCTGGTCCCCGTGCTGGAACCGCCCGCGCCCTCGGACGACGTGGTAGACCTCGGGCTCCCGGTGCGGGCGCTGGGGGTCGGCTTGGCCCGGACGCAGGAGGTAGACTCCGGCCGAGAGCGTCGGGACCCGGAGGAACTCCCGGTACCCCTCGCCCTTCTGACGCATCTGGTGGGCCAGCGCATCGACCGAGCTCATGGACCCGGACCGACGGACCCGGCTAGGCGGTCAGCCGCGGGTCGAGCGACGGCTCCCGCGACCGGCGGAAGAGCTGGACCGCGGCGAGGAGCCCCCAGACAAGGATGGGGACGACGATGAACCGCTCGACCAAGCCGGGACCCCAGGTCGTGTTGTTCACCTGCGTCGGAACGTAGTAGGCCAGGGAGACGAGGGTGACCAGCCCGAGGGCCGCCGACGGCCCACGGAGCCAGTGCCAGCTGGTCCGTTCGCGCATCCCGGCGGCCAGCACGGCCATCGCGACCCCGCCCGGGGCGAAGACGAGGAGCGAGACGGTCTCGTGGACCGGGAGGTTGACGTTCTCGGGGAAGCAACCGACCAGGATGGCCGCCACGCTGGCGAGCAGGACGAGCGGGAGCCCCACCGCGCGGCTGGCGCCGGAGGGGAACCCGTGCCAGGCGAGGACGACGCCCACGAACGCGAGGAGGCCGAGCAGGATGATCGAGACGTTGAAGACCGCGTTCCATGGGGAGGTGGCGGTGTTGCCGAGGTCGCTGATGTAGTTCGCCACGTCCGAATACCCCGGATACTTCGATTGAACGACCACCATCGCGATCGTGAACTGCACGACCCCGACCGCGATCAGGGCGGCGCCCCACGGGACGCTCCGGGGAACGGCGTGCGGGACGGGTTCGGTCATGGGCCCGGGCGGAGACATGGCTTCATCGGCATGGTCTTTTCGGCGGGAACGGACCCGCCTCAACCTAGATGAGGAGAGGACGGCTGGCGGCGGCACCATGCGGGTCCTGACGTTCGACGAGCTCTCTCCGTCCATGGAGGCCGACCGGGCCCTCCTCCAAGTGGCCGCCTTCGGTGGAGTCTTTCCTCGGCGCTCGATCGAGATATGGCGGTCCGGCTCGACGGTGTTCACCGACTACGTCGGTCTCTTCGCGGCGGAGGGAGACCGCCTGGTCGCCCAGGTCTACGTCCTTCGGATGCCGTACACGTTCCGGGACGGAACGGAGATCATCAGTGGGCTGGCGGGCGTAGCGACCCGGCCCGACCGCGGGCGCGGGGGGATCGCTCGCGCGATCCTGACCGAGGCCCACCGACGGGAGCGCGCGGCCGGGGTCCGGTTCATCTCCCTGTGGACCAACCGCTCGTGGGGGGCGCACCGGCTCTACGAGACCCTCGGCTACCGGGACATTTACTCCTCGCCGTGGGCGATCCACCAAGGCCCCCCGGCCCCCGCGTCTTCGCGGCGCCGTCCCGGGCTGGCCTCGGCCCGCGTCTCCGACCTTCGGGAGATCGAGCGGCTCCACTGCCGGGAGGCCGGGGGACAGCTGGGATTCTGCCGGGAGCCGAACGGATACCTACGGACGGCCCGGCGCGCGGGAGAACTTCACCCAGAGAAGGCGCTGGTCGTCGCCCGGGAACGGGGAGCGTTGGTGGGGTATGCCCACATCGACCGCACCCCGTACCGAACCATCTGCGGGGAGATGGTCGCGACCTCCCTCCGAACGCGACGCGCGTTGATCGCCGAGGTCGGACGGCTCGCGCGGGGGGCGGTGTACGGCTTCCAGCACACTCCGGTCAGCGACGTACCCCGGCTGTTCCGGCCCCCCGCTTACGCCCTCTCCCCCCGAGCCTGGTGGGGGTACATGGGGGCCTCCCTGAGCGGGGAGTGGAGCCGGCGCGAGGCGGTCCGCCGGTTCGCGACCGACGACCCCCGTTTCCTCTGTCTGGCCGGGGACCGCTTTTAGGGGTTCGCCGGTCCGGGGGCGAGGCTCGGAGCCAGAGGATAAGGGGGCGCCGTTCTTTCGCCCCCAGGCTATGGAGCAGGAGACCCGGATCCCGGTCGGCCCGCGAGAACTCGACGCGTACCTCGTCGTCCCCGACGGACCCCCGCGCCGTCGCCCCGGGGTGGTGGTGATCCACGAGATCTTCGGTCCGGATGCTCACATCCGCGACGTCACCCGGCGGTTCGCCGCCCAGGGGTACGTGGCGGTCGCGCCGAACCTGTTCACCGGGGAGCTCCAGCGCATCCTGACCCCTGCAAACGTCCAGCTCGCCATGCGCGCCCTGGCCGACGCCCCGCCGGGCCTGCGGGCGGACCCTGCGAAAATGGCCGAGTTCGCCGCCGCGCAGCCCCCCGAACAGCGTCCGGTGCTCGGCGCGCTCGCTCAGGTCTCGAACCCGACCACGCAAGCGGGATTCGCCCAGGACCTGGGAGGGGTGACCCGATTCCTCCGAGAGCATCCCGCGGTCGACCCCGAGCGGATCGCCTCGGTCGGGTTCTGCTTTGGGGGGGCGATGTCCGGTCGGCTGGCCACGGTCGACCCGAGACTCCGGGCGGCCGTGATCTTCTATGGCCAGAACCCCCCGCTCGACCAGGTCCCGAGGATCCGGGCGCACCTCCTCGGGCTGTACGGGGGCGAGGACCCGGGGATCACCTCCAAGGTTCCCGAACTCGCCGCGGCCGTCCGGGCGGCCGGCGGTTCGTTCGAGTCCCATGTCTATCCCGGAGCCCGCCATGCGTTCTTCAACGACACCCGACCGACCAACTACCATCGGGAGAGCGCGGAGGACGCGTGGCCCCGGGTGCTCGGCTTCCTCCGGGGCGAGTTCTCCCGTCCGGGATGAGCCGCCCCGGGACGACCTCGCGGGCGAGGCCCGGCGGCTCGGGGCCGGGCCGCCGAAGGAAACTCACGTAGAAATATGCGAAGACGGTCGTTCTCGCATGCGCTCCCGCGATGGCAGACCGTCTCCGCGCACCGAACTGCGGCTTTGGGTCCTCTGGACCATCGTTGTGGGGGTGATCCTCTCGGCGGTGGGGGTCGCCGCCCTGACCGCCTCCGCAGGGCCCGCCCGGACGTTGAGCCCCCTCGATACGGCATCGGGAGGAGGGCCCGGGCCGCTCGTGGCGTTACCTTCTCCCGTGACCTCCCCGGCGCCCGCAGCGTTGCCCGCGGCCGCCGCCACGAGCCCCCCCGATTGGGAAACCGGAAACCTCATCGCGACGATCCCGGACTCGGTCGCCCCGTTCGCCGTCGCCTTCGACAGCGGCAACGGCAATGTCTACGTGGCCGACGCCCTCTCGGACAACGTCAGCGTGATTAGCGGGGCGACGGACGCGGTCCTGGCGACGATCCCGGTGGGGGAGGTCCCCCAGGGAGTGGCCTACGACAGCGCGAACGGAGAGGTCTACGTCGCAAACACGGATTCCTCCAACGTGACGGTCATCGACGGGGCGACCGACCAGGTGGTGCCGACGGGCCCGGCAGGGATCGGGGTCGGCGAGGACCCGATCGGGGTCGCGTTCGACCCCACGGACGGGGACATCTACGTCGCCAACGAGCTCTCCGCCAATGTCAGCGTCATCAGCGGCGCCACGAACACCGTGGTGGCGACGGTCCTTACCCCCGCATCGGGCGAACCGTTCGGGGTGGCATACGACAGCACCAACAACGAGGTGTACGTGACCGACAGCTCGGCGGCGGAGGTCAGCGTGGTCGACCCCGCCACGAACGCGGTCGTGGGGAGCCCGGTCGCCGTCGGGACCACGCCGACCGGGGTGCTGGCGGATCCGGCCACCGGCTACGTCTACGTCGCCAATTTCGACTCGTCGACCGTCAGCATCATCGACGGGGCGACGAACTCCGTCGTCGGGGCGGACTCGACCGGGACGGACTCCTTCTGCGAGTTCCTGGCGTACGACTCCGGCAACGGAAACGTGTACGTCACGGGCGTCCTGAGCGACGCGATCACGGTCATCTCTGGTGTCAGCCAGGACGTCGTGGCGACCCTCGGGCCGGAGTCCTCGCTCGAGACCGCGCGAGGCATCGCGTTCGACGACACCAACGGCGAGCTGTTCGCCACGGCCCAGGACTCGGAGGACGTGGCGGTCTACTCCACCCTGCTGCTGGTCGGGGACGCGACCCCGTACCTTCGTGGGCTCGGGGAGGCAGGGAGCGGTCTGCCGCCCATCTCGCTGGCCGCGAACGCGGGCCCGTTCGGGGCGGCCTACGACAGCGCGGACGGGGACGTCTATGTCGCGGACGCGGGCAATGCCGGGCTGGGGCCGCTCCCGTCGGCGAACGTCAGCGTCGTCAGCGGGACGACCGACACGGTCGTGGCCACGGTCGCCGTGGGCAGCGGTCCGGTGGCGGTCGCCTACGACAGTGGGAACGGGAACATCTACGTGGCCGAGGCCGGCTCGGGCCAGCACAACGTGAGCGTGATCGACACCGCCACGAACACGATCATCGACACCATCGATGTCGGGTTCACGCCCCAGAGCATCGTGTACGACAGCGACACGGGGAACCTCTACGTGCCGTGCTTCGGTTCGGACGCTACCTACGTCATCAGTGGGGCGACCAACACCGTCCTGACCGAGCTGACGGGCGAGGACGTCCCGGGCCAGGCGGCCTACGACCCCGCGAACGGGGACATCTACATCGCGACGGAGGGCACGGACACCCTGACGGTCGTGGACGGCGCGACCGACACCGTCGTCGCCTCGATCCCCACCGGCTCCGTCCCCTATGCGCTGGCCTACGACAGCGCGACCGGCGACCTATTCGTCACCAACTTCGGCTCCGCGAACGTCAGCGTGGTGAGCGGCTCGCTCAACCAGGTCGTGGGCACGGTCCCGGTCGGTCCCTCTCCCGAGGGGGTCGCCTACGACAGCGCCAATTTCGACGTGTACGTGAGCAGCGCGACGGCGGACAACGTCACCGTCATCAACGGGGGAACGGAGGCGACCGTCACCTCCCTGCCCGCGGGGTCGACTCCGGTCGGCCTCGTCTACGACCCGGGGAACGGCCAGCTGTATGTCGCGAACGCCGGCTCGCACAACCTGTCGGCCTTCAACACCCTCAGCGCGCGGAACGTCCCGACGAACGGCTTCCTGGACGTGGGCCAGAGCCTCCTCCTCGAGGCGCCGCTGGTCGGGCCGGGGACGGGGGCGCTCACCCTGATGTTCGATTCGAGCAACACCACCGGCCTACCCTGCTCCGCCGACCCCATCGGGTCGGCGAGCCTCTCCGGCGCGTGCGTCGGCGAGGCGCCGGGGACCTACTCCGTGACCTTCAGCCTGACGGACTCGGAGGGGAACAGCGTGGAGACGAGCTTCCCGGTCTCGGTGTACTCCGACCCGACGGCGACCATTCCCACGGCGTCCCCCGGCACGATCGACCTCGGTCAGGCCACGGTGTTCGCCACCAGCGCCTCGGGCGGCCGGGGAGGTTTCACCTACGCCTGGAGCGGGCTGCCGACCGGGTGCGTCAGCGCGGACGCCCCGAGCCTCGTCTGCACGCCGACGGTCGCCGGGTCGGCCTCCGTGAGCGTCCGGGTCACCGACAACAACGGGTTCGTCCTTACCGAGGGACCGGCGGCTCTGGTCGTGAGCGATGACCCGAGCGTCGGAACTCCGACGGCGAGCCCGGGGGCCGTGGACGTGGGTCAATCGACGACCCTCGCCGCGACGCTCTCCAACCCCGGGAGCGGGGCCGACAGCTACGTCTGGAACGGACTGCCCGGAGGTTGCACCAGCACGAACGGACTTACCCTCACGTGCATGCCGACCGCCGTCGGCACCTTCAGCATCGACGTTTCGGTCCAGGACCTCAACCTGGTGACCGAACTCTCCAGCGCGGTCGCGCTGGTCGTCTCACCGGCCCTCGGACCGGCCCAGGTCGTCGCCAGCGCCTCGACCGTGTCGGTGGGAGGGATCGTCGTCTTCTCGGCCAGCGTGACGGGGGGCTCGGGCGGCTACTCGTACGCCTGGTCGGGCCTCCCGGCGGGCTGCGCCTCGTCGAACTCCGGGACCCTGGCCTGCAGCCCGACGTCGACGACCGGTTCGCCGGTCACCGTATCGGTCAAGGTCACCGACTCCAACGGGGCCAGCGTCACCGCCACCGCCGCCTCGGTCACGGTCTCCGCGGCGGCCTCCCCGACGTCGAGCTCCAGCTCGAGCCCGAGCACGTTCGACTGGGTGGCCCTCGTCCTGGCCGTGGTGGCGATCGCGTTGGCGGCGGTGGCTCTCCTCCGCGGAGGCCGCAAAGGCGGGAGTCCTCCCCGGGCGACGCTCCCGCCCCCCGCGGCCGTCGGGACCACGACCGGTCCACCCCCGCCCTGGAGCGAGCAGCCGCCCCCCAGCCAGTGAGCCCCCCTGCCTTCGGGGCCCCCATCCGCACCCGACCGCCTCTGGACCGGCACCGCCCCTCGGACCCGTCGCCATGACCTCCGGGCCGCTCATGTTTCATCGCCTGGCGAGGTACTACGACCTGCTGGTGGGCGAGAAGGACTACCGGGCCGAGGGAGAACGACTCGCGGCGTGGTCGAGGCGCTTTGGCCGGTCGGAGGGCACGTCCTGGCTCGACGTTGCCTGCGGAACGGGAAGGCACCTCGAGTTCCTGCAGCGCGACTTTCACGTTACCGGCGTGGATGTCAGCCCCGACATGCTGCGCCTGGCTCGCCGGCGCCTGCCCGGCGTCCGCCTCGTCCGCGCGGACATGCGAACCTTCGACCTGGACGAGTCGTTCGACGTGGTGAGTTGCCTTTTCAGTGCCATCGGCCACCTGAAGACGGAGAGGGACGTCGGCGCCACGTTCGCGAATTTCGCGCGGCACCTGAAGCCGGGGGGCGTCGCGTTCGTCGAACCGTGGATCGACCCTTCGGAGTTCCGGAGCGGCTACGTTCACCTGGTCACGAAACGAGCCGGACCGGTCCTCGTGGCGCGCATGAGCTCCTCTCTGCGTCGGGGTGCGCACTCGTTCGTTCGGTACGACTACCTCATCGGCGAGACCGGTCAACGGGTCCGCCACCTGAACGAGACCGACGTCGGACTACTCGTTCCCCGCCGTCGTCTGCTCGAGCGCATGCGACAGGCCGGACTAAAGCCGAGATTCCTACGGCACGGACTTACGGCGGGCCGTGGGCTCATTGTCGGCCAAAAGCGGCGCTAGCGAGGAGGCGGGGACCCGTCGAGAGGAGGCTCCATCGGGGCCCAGCGGAGCGAACGGGGCTGAGGGGTCAGGACCCCGGAGGCGACGACGCCCGGGCGTCCACCGCGGGCTGCTCCAGGGTACCCGCCGTTCGCGCCGGGAACCTTCTCTTCAGACCCGGCCTGGTCGCGCGGAACCCCCCGGGCGCCCGGGTCGGTAGGGCGGACCAGCCCTCCGAGGCCGAACCGGTGGTCAATAACGTCCGCGGGGCCCCCGCATCCGTCCGTGGCAAGTTCGATGGCCTCGCGCGGCGGAGCGCGCCCCAACGCGGAGATCGGCCCCCTTCCCGAGGTTCGGCAGGTCCGTAAGCGGTACGTGGAACCGAGCCGCCTCCCCCCGCGTCGCGGTCCGGGGGAGCCGTCGGTTCTGGCAGCACCCGACCAGAGAGCGACGCGATCCCCTCGGTCGGGGGGAGCTCGCCAGCGCCGGAGGCGGCTTTCGAGCGACCCGCTCTGCCCCGTCCCCGACGGGGTGGATCATGGGCTACTGGCCTTCGCGGCCCGCGGCGTACCGGCATATCAGTTCGTTGCCGAGATGACCGCGTAGAGTCGCCCCGGGAAGCGTCGAACTCGAGCGGACCAGAGATAGGCCTACGATCGCACCCCGACCGGACCGGACCGGAGGCGGGTCGTGGAGGCGGTAGGGGCCGGTCCGGTTAGGCCGCTCTCCCCCGGAGTGCCCCTGCGGTCTTGGGTCGATCGAAAGTGACAAGCTTATCGCTGGAGGTTCAATGGCCAGGACAGGGAAACTCATGTCGGTAACTGGGCCGAAACTCCCGATGTGGTACCGAGTCTTCGAAGTGATCGTGGGAACCCTGTCGATTGCGGTCGCACTGATCGTGCTGGTCGACCCGTTGCTCGCCCTTTGGATCTTGATCCTCTTGCTCGCGCTCGGTCTGCTATTCGTCGGCGTGGACCGACTCGTGGCCGGGATCACGGGTCACCCCGTGGGACATGGGTTTCCGGTCCTAGCGGTGCAGGAAGCCCCGGGGCCGGGCTCTCCCCCGGGCTCGTCCCCACCGAAGCCCTGATGGGACGCCGCAGGGAGTCGGGAGGGGGTCCCCCACGGGCCCCCCGCGCGACGCTCGACCCCCACGTTCCCGAGGGGGAATCCGTCCAGGACCAGGAAGCCAAGGGAGGGAATCGAACCCCCAGGAAGCGGCTCTGCAGGCCGCCGCATTAACCATTCTGCCACCTTGGCGCGTCGGGGGCGAAGAGGCCCTGCTTTAAAGCCCTCGGGGCGCCCCCGTCCATCCCCTAGACCGGACGGAGCCCGCGAGCGAGGAACTTGCCCCCGTTGGAGAGCGCGAGCCGGACCCGGCCGGTCCACGGGAGCGAAAGGCCCCCGGGGACGGTGCGGCGGCGCCGGATCGCTTCCAGCAGGTCGTCCGCGCTCGTCGACTCGTCGGGGAATCCCGTGAAGGCCCGACCCAAGTCGGCCAACACATGGACGTCGCTCCCGCCCGTAACGGCCAGCCCTCGCCGGGCAGCGATGAGCTCCGCCCGCAGGTTCGAGACCTCCGAGTTGTGGCCGTTGCGCGCCTCGATCCCGCCCGCCGGGGCCGTCTGGGCTACGTGGCGGCCGACCCCGTGGCGGAACCGGAACGGATGGGCGAGCACCGACTCTCCGCCCCGGGACCGGACCCATTCGATCGTTTCCACGATCGGGCGGCCCACGGGCGGCCGCTCCGAGATCCCGTAGGCGAGGAGGTGGCCCTCCCGGGCGGAGACCTCCACTCCGGGGAGGAATAGGTAGCCCGGGTAGGCCCGAGCCAGCTCCCGGAGCTCGACGTGTCCCGCGACCGAATTGTGGTCGGTCAGCGCGAACCCGCGCAATCCGGTTTCGCCGAGCCGTTGCACGAGCCCGGCGATCGGCAGGTCGGAGTCGGGCGAGTGACGTGAGTGGACATGGAGGTCCAGCCGAAGGTCGGTGGTCACCGGACCTTCGCCCCCGAGGGTACCGGCTCGGCCGGCTGGATGGGACGGCCCGGCCCAAACGCGAGGATCGTGCCGCGACCGGATCCGGGGGCGGCGAGGAGGACGACCACTGGCTGACCGGTGGGCCACTCCCCATCGACCTCGACCGAGGCCGGGCCCACGGACACCTCGGTCCGACCCGGTCCGCGGGACGGACCGGTCACGCCCGTCTGGAGGCGGCAGGCAGCAAACTCCTCGTAGGAGATGGTCCGGTCCTCAGGGCCCGTCCCGGGAAGATAGGCCCCCGGAGGGGTCCCCGCCGGCGGGGCCAGCAGGACGGGCCGCCCGTCGTCCGACTCCGCCGCGAGGACCATCCCCTGCGAGGTCACCCGACGGATGGTCCGGGGGGCGAGGTTCGCCAGGAGCACGACCGGTCGGTCGATGAGGCTCTCGATCCGGTACGCCGCTCGAACCCCGGCCACGAGCGAGCGAGGTTTCGCCTCCCCCACATCGACCTCGAGAACGAGGAGGCGGTCCGCGGTGGGGTGCTCGGAGGCTTTCCGGATGACCCCCGCGCGCAGGGCCAAGGGCGGGGTGGCGGGGGCCGGTTGTCCACCCTCGAGCGGCCGCGGTGCCTCCGGAGCCTCGGGCTCGCTCCTGGGGAAGAGCGGGCGGACCTCCCCGAGGGGCTGGTCAGGGGGTACCGGCTCCAGGATCCGTTCCCAATCCCCGGCCGAGGGGGGGTCGGCGAACCCGAGCATCCGGAACACGGCCGCAGAGGAGGTCGGCAGGACCGGCGCGAGCCATACCGCGAGGGCCTTGAGCCGCCAGACCGACTCGTACAGGACCCGCGCGCGCTCGGGGTCCTCCGCCTGCCAGGGGCGCGCCTCCTGGAACCGGCGGTTCGCCTCCCGCACGGCGTCCAGGGTCCGGTCGAGTGCGGCCTTGAGGTGGACCCGTTCGTACTCCTCGGTGATCTGGGCGTGGGTCGCGAGCAGCTGGGCGCCGGTGCCCTCGTCCGTTCCTGCCTGCCAGCCCTTCGGCGGAGCGGGGATGCGCCCGCCGTACCGGTCCCGGACGAGCACCAGCGTTCGCTGCACCAGGTTCCCGAACTGGTTCGCTAGGATCTCGTCCCGGACCTTCTCGAGCTCCTCCCAGTCGAGCTCCGTGTCGTGGTTCTCCGGGGCGAGGAGCGCCGCGTAGAACCGGATCACGTCGGGGGGATAGTCCGCGAGCAGCGACGGGTGGAACGCATTTCGACCCGTCGAGCCGGACTTCGACACTTTCCCTCCCTCGATGAGCAACCACTCGTTGGCGGGCACGTCGTCCGGGAGGTGCAGGCCGCCGACGCCGAGGAGCATCCCGGGCCAGAGGATCGTGTGGTGGAACTTGTTGTCCTTTCCGAGGAAGTAGTAATGTCGGGCCGGCTCGCGCTCGTCCCAGTACCGGTGCCAGGCCTCGGGGCGGCCGCTCCGGACCGCCCACTCTTTCGCCGCCGACAGGTAGCCGACCAGCGCCTCGAACCAAACGTAGAGTCGCTTGGACTCGTATCCGTCGAGCGGCAGCGGGATCCCCCAGTCGAGGTCGCGGGTGATCGGGGTCGGGTGCAGCCCCTCGGCGAGGAAGTTCTCGGCGACCTTCCGGGTTCCGGGCCGCCACTCCGGGTGGTTGGCCACGTACTCGGCGATCCGGGGCTGCAGTCGGTCGAGCTCGAGATAGAACTGCTCCGTCGCCCGGAACTGCGCGGGCGTACCGCAGAGCACGCACTTCGGCTCCCCGAGGTCCTTCGCGTCGAGCGGTCGGCCGCACCGGTCGCACTCGTCGCCCCGCGCGGTCGGCGAGCCGCAGTACGGACAGACCCCGACGAGGTAGCGGTCCGGCAGGAAGCGGGCGTGCTTCGGGCAGTAGGCTCCCTCGGTGGTCCGACGTCGGACAAACCCGTGCTCGAGCAGCGCGAGAAAGACCTCCTGGGAGGTCCGCGCATGGAGGACGGTCCGGGTCGTGGTGAACCGGTCGAACGAGATCCCGAGCTTCTCGAACGCCTCCCGGTTCAGCCGGTGGTACCGTTCGGTGAGCTCCTCGGGCGTGACCTTCTCCTTCTCGGCCGCGACCAGCGCGGGGGTCCCGTGCATGTCGGAACCCGAGACCATGAGGACCTCGTCGCCCCGAAGCCGGTGGAATCGAGCGAAGAGGTCGGCGGCGACGTACGTGCTCGCGAGCTGACCCAGGTGGAACGGGCCGTTGGCGTACGGCCAGGCGACGCCGATGAAGATCCGGCCCATGGGAGTCCCCCGGGTCGACCGACAAGGATGGGCCCTAAACCCTTTGCCGACGCCGGTGGCCGGGCCGGCGCCGGTCGGTCACACTGACGCACGCGGCACGATAAGGGTAAAGAGGGGTTCCCCGTCCAACGCGCAGTGGTCGCCGACCGGACGCGACGCGTAGAGATCTCGGGGATCCGACGGATGTTCGAAGCGGCCCCCCCGAACTCCATCAACCTCGGGCTCGGCGAACCCGACTTCGACCCCCCTCCCGAGGTCGTGGCCGCGCTGTGCACCGCCGTGCAGAACGGGGGAAACCACTACGGTCCGACCGCGGGGATCCTTCCGCTGCGGGACCATGTGGCCGCCCGCTACCTGGACCGCGACCCGCACACGACTCGGCAGAACGTCATCATCACGGCCAGCGGCTCCGAGGCCCTGATGACGACCGCGCTCGCGCTCTATGACGTGGGGGACGAGGTGCTGGTCCCCAACCCGGGGTTCGTCCTGTACTCCCCCCATGCCCGCCTCGCCGGGGCCCTCCCGGTACCGTACTCGCTCACGGCGGAGCGGAAGTTCCAGCCCGACTTCGAAGAGCTCGAACGCCTCGTCACGCGGCGCACGCGGGCGATCGTCGTCAACAGCCCCTCCAACCCGACCGGGGGGATGTTCCCGGCGCGGACCATCGACCGGATCGTCGCGTTCGCGGAGGCCCACCGGCTCACGGTCGTCTCGGACGAGGTGTACGACGAGATCGTCTATGAGGGGAGGTTCACTTCGTTCTGGGGCAAAACGGACCGCGTGGTCGTCGTCAACTCCTTCTCGAAGACGTTCGCGGTCACCGGCTGGCGACTCGGGTTTCTGTTGGCCCCGAGCGCGCTCGCCGTCGAGCTGAACAAGATCCACTACCACATC
>JASHTC010000213.1 GCA_030040755.1 Thermoplasmata archaeon
AGGCCCGCCGAAGTGTACTGGCTGACGAACCTCGGCCGGGGACTGACCATCAAGCCCAACGACCTCGCGGCGTACGGAGCGTTCTTGGAGACCGCGGTCGAACGGGACCGCGTGACGGCATTCTTCCTAGAGGGGATCGAGTACCTGGTCCGATTGCACGGCATCGACCGGATGGTCGAGCTCCTGAAGAAGTTCCACGCCCAGGCGGTCGTCCACGAAGCCCGGGTCTGGGTTTGCATCCACCCGAACCTGATCGCAGCGGCCGACCTCGACCATCTCGTCGAGGCGTTCGCCTCCGCGTAGTCCGGGCCGGGATTCCGGTGGACGGAGCAGGAAGCGGGAGGAAGGGGTTAGCCCTAGGTCCTGCCGAGGCCGCTATCCTACGGGCAGGTACCCACCGCCGCGCACTGCTGGCTGACTTCGGTGACGCTGTTCAGCGTGATGGTGCCGCCCGCGGGAGATCCCAGGTCGTAGAGCAGGGTGAAGACGATCGCGGCTCCCGGGGCCGTCGTCTGGGTCTCCACGTAGCTGGTGACGGCGGTGATCCCCGTCCCGGTCGAGACGGTGAAGGCGAGCTCGAGCTCGGTGCTCACCGGGGCCGTGGTGGCTTCGGTGAACTTCCAGTAATGGGCCAGGTCCCCCGCGGTCGGGGCGTTGATGGCGTAGGTGGTGGCGGCGCCCGGCAGCACGGTCGGCCCCCCCACGGTGGTCGAGAGGACGGCCGGCACGGTGCCGGGGACGGTGGTCACCCCGACCGAGGTCTCCGACCAGCCGGTGATGCCGGCCGTGCCGTGGTAGTTCCCGCTACCGATCTCGGTGGTGCTGTTCGTGACCGTGAAGGCCGCCGACGCGACCCATCCCCCGGTGAGCAGGAGCATCGCGATGAGCGTCCCCCCCAGAAGCGTTCGCCGGGTCACATGATTCCGTTGCGTTGCTGGTCGATCGGTGCTGATGAGTGCCACTACCGGGCACCTCCGCTGCGTAGCTCGCGGACACCGGTACTAAAAGGTCGGGGTCCGCAGGAATCGCTCGGGGCGCGAGCGGTCCGGCCGGGAGGCCGCCGTGCCCTCCGACGGGGGTCCCGCGGGGGTCAGGGGCAGTTGCCCACCGCCGCGCACGTCAGGACATCGACCTGCATCGTCGCGACCGTGATCGCGGACGGAGCGGCGGTTCCGGCGTCCCAGAACAGGTAGAACACAAGGGCGGCGCCCCGAGGGGTCGCCTGGGTTTCGAGGTAGACCGTCCCCTTGGCGGCGGGACCGGAGAGTCCCTCGACGAACCGGAGCTCCAGTTCGGTCGAGAGAGGGGCGGCGGGAGCCTCCCGGAACTCCCAGCGGACCGAGGTCGCCCCCCCGGTCGCCGCGCCGATCGAGAAGCTCGCCCCGGCCGCGGGGAGGCGGGTGGGGGTCCCGGCGACCGTCGAGAGGGCGGGCGGGACGGTGGCCGGGATCTCCCAGACCTGGGTCGCCTCCCAGACCCAGTAAGTGAGGGCCTGTTCACCGACGTCCGCCCCCCCTCCGGTCTCCGTCGGTCCCGGGAGCAGTTGGGCCGGGGCGCCCCATCCGGCGCCGAGGAGGATCGCGAGGACGACGGCGGTTGCTGCCCCTGCGAGCCCCGCCCAGGGACCCAGGCGGGCCGTCGCGGTCACGGGCACGTCCCGACGGCCGCGCAGGCCTGGCTCAGGACGAACTGGGAGCCGAACGTGACGGCGGCGGTGCCCCCCGAGTCCCAGTACACCGAGAAGGTGACCGTCCCGGTCAAGGCGAGGGCCGAGGTCTCCACGTAGACGGTGTCGGCGGCGGTGTGGGCCGTCCCGCCGACGGTGTAATGCACCGTGAACGCGAGCTCCAGCTCGGTGGAGACCGCCATCCCGACCGTCTCGTTGAAGGTCCATACGACGGCCGCGTCGCCCCCCACGCCCGCGTCGATCAACGCGCTGGCCGATACCCGGCCGAGGCGAGTGGGGGTGGCCGCGCTCGCGCTCCACACCCGGGGAGCCGCCAACGGCGTCGTGCCCGCAGCGGAGCCCACGAACTGCCAGTGCGTGAGGAATTCCGTCGGCGAGACGACCGCGCCGAGTTCCTCCGGGGAGCTGCCGACGCGGAAGGGCACGCCCAGGATGAGCCCGACCCCGGCCAGCAGGGCGACCAGCCCGAGGACGAGGAGCCGTCGCCGCGAGCGCCGGGGGCGGGGCCGGGTCGGACCTCGCGCCCGGCGGGTTCCGGTGGGAGAGCCCGTGGTCGCTGCGCGCACGGCCGGAGCGCCTCACACCGGTCGCGCTCGAGGTGCATCATAACCTCTTCTCGGGAGTGGAAATGCCCAAGGGGTCGTTCCGAGGGAGAGGGGGCCGGACGCGGCGGGGGCGGCCGTCGCTACGGCGATATGGTCCGGCGGGCTGCCCGGTCGCGTGACGACCTACATCGCCCTGCTCCGAGCCGTCAATCTGGGGGAGCATCAGCGGGTCGGGATGGCGGAACTCCGCGCGGTCGCCGAAGGGCTCGGCTACTCCAAGGTTCGGACCCTGCTCGCGAGCGGGAACCTGGTCTTCACCGGCACGGAGGAACCGGGGGTCCGGGTGGAGCGGCGCCTGGAGCAGGCCGCGGCGAGGAGCCTCGGGCTCGAGACGGCCTTCCTCGTGCGAACGGCCGACGAGCTCTCGGCTTGCCGGGCGCACAACCCGTTCCCGAGCGAGTCCGAGCGAGACCCGGCGCACCTGGTCATCGTCTTCCTCCGCGACGCTCCCGGCCCGGAGGCCTGGAGATCCCTCCGGGCGGCCGTCTCCGGGCCGGAGGTCGTACGCGGGTGGCAGAAGCACGCGTTCGTGTACTATGCGGGCGGGATCGGGAACTCTCGGCTCACCGGGGCGCTCATCGACCGGAAGCTCGGAACCGTGGGGACGGGCCGGAACTGGAACACCGTCGGCAAGATTGCCGCGGTCGCGTCGGAGTGAACCGGTTCCCGTCGCAACCGAGCCTTGAGCGGGCCCGGGCTTGGTGCCTCGCCCCCTCCGGTCCCTCGGGCCGCCGTTCGGGAGGTCGGGCCATGGAGAGTTCCTCCGGCGGGGGTTAGCCGTGCCCTGCGGCTGCGCCCCGCCCCCTCCGATCGCTCCCCCCCGACCGTTTCCGGCATCCCGTCCCGTCGAAGATCGCCTGGGCCAGGGCCGGCGCGACGGAGGTCTTTGCCGCCCCGGCGGGAGAGTATCCTTAGGCATCCCCCCTCTCGACCGCGAAGGTCGGGGCGACGGCGCGCCCGCTAGCCGGAGGAGGGCGCGGGAGGCGGACCATCGCCCAACTGGGCCAGGAGAGCGTCCGAGGTCCGCCACGCCAGCGCGAGGA
>JASHTC010000214.1 GCA_030040755.1 Thermoplasmata archaeon
AGCCGCCCGTTCGCCGAGGGCGATCGAGGCTTCCAGCACCGCGCGCGGGCCGGGGGTTCCCGCCATCAGCTGCTCCGCGGTCCGGTGGGCGATCCGCAGCGCCTCGGCGTCCCCGAGGTAGGCCGACAGCGCCGGGCCCAGGCGCTTTCCCGAGAGGTACTGGGAGACCGAGGACGGAACGATGCCGAGGAGGACCGCGGCCTGGCGTTCCGGCAGGCCGAACCCCTCGACCAGCTCCCGGGCCACCAGGGCTTGCATGACCTGGACCCACCCGACCGGGGAGGTGGTGGACTCGGGCATGGCGGGACGACGAGGCGGAACAGTACATATCCCCTCGCGCGCGCCCCCCCGGCAGCGGGACCCCGCACCGGCCGCGTCCTCCTCCGACGCCGTGAACGGGGCTCAGACCGCGTTGACCACGAAGCCGAGCGCGAAGCCCAGCATCACGCCGAGGTAGACCAGCTGATTGCGCCGGACGGAGGCCTCTCTCGACTCCAGCGGGCGGAAGGCGACCCGGAGCATCGGCAGGATCACGTAGGCGATCGCCCCGATCGCCAGGGCGTCGAAGATCACGAGGAACAGGTTGTTGCTCCAGTAGTACCCGATCGCCCCGCCCAGCAAGGTGGGGAGCCCGCCCACCAGGAAGAGGCCGGCCATCATCCCGACCCCGCGCCGGGCCGGCGTCCCCAGGAACGGAGAGGCGATGGGGAACCCTTCGGTGACGTTCTGGAGGAAAAAGCCGAGAAACACGACCGCGAGGATCCCGAGGGCGCCCGCGGTCCAGTTGACCCCGAAGACCAGCCCCTCGGTCAGGTTCTGTAGGCCGATACCCAAGGCGATGATCAGGGCCGTGGTGCGCGGGCCGGAATCCGGGTTCGAGGGTCCGGTGGAGGCCGTCGGCTCCCCTGCCGTGATCCCGCGGGGGGCGCGACGGGGGAGGTTGTCGACCACGTAGAGCGCGAGGAACGCGACCACGAACGCGGCGGCGAAGGCGATCGAGTAGTCCAGGTTGGCGACGTACCCGCTCGGGTACAGGATCGGGGAGACGTCCGAGAAGACGTCGGCGAGGAGGAAGATCAAGATCCCGATGGCGGCTGCGTTCAGGCCAGTGGCCCATCGACCCTGGGCCCGCTTGCTGTAGACGATGGGCAGCGACAGGAAGATCGACATCCCCATCGCCGAGGTCAGCGCCATAAACAGCCAGAAGTTGCTCATGGTCGGTGCACCGGGTATGGCTCGCGGGGGAATTTAAGCGCTCTGTTAGTGAAGTTACGACACTTTGCATTCACTCTGTGAATATCTCATCCGGGCGCCGATGGGAGCGACGGGGTCCGGGGCAGGAGCCGCGGCGGCGGGCGACGCTCGGCGGGTCGGGACTACCGGGGGCGGCCACGTCGGGCCACTGCGCGCCGACGGTGGCGTCGGGCCGGGTCCCCGCCGACTCGGGAGGGACCGGCGAGGTTCGCCAGCTCTCGTCCGAGGTCGTCCAGGAGCTTGCCGGCGAAGTCGACCTTCGGTCCCCGGATCCAGTGACGCATCCCCGCGCGGGGCAGCACGAGCGCCTCGGTGTCGGCACTTCCCATCGTCCGTGCGTCGTTCGCCACCACCCAATCGGCCCCGGTCTCGAGCCGGAGGCGTTCGCCTTCCTGCTGCATCTCGTCCGCCGACCGGCCGCTCTCGAGCTTGAACGCCACCAGCCGCGTCGGGGCGGGAGCCAGGCGCCGGAGCTCGGGGAGGACCTTCGGGGCCCGGTGCAGGGTGAGAGTAAGGGTGGTATGGTCTCGGGAGGGGATCTTCCCGGCGGTCTTGTCGAGCGTGAAGTCCGAGAGCGCGGCCGGGACCAGCACGGCCGCGGCTTCTCGCAGCGCGCTCCGACGTCGGCGGGCCAGCGCCCGGAGGTCCTCGACAGTGCTCCAGGAGAACGTGGCGACCCAGGGCGGCGGGGTCACTCGGATCGCCCCGACCCAGAGCTCGACCTCGGCCCCCCGGTAGTGCGCCTGGCTCGCCAGGGCGACCGCGGAGGCGCCCGAGCTCTCGTTGGTGACCGAGCGGACCTCGTCGATCGGCTCGCGCGCGGCACCCCCGATGACCACGACCCGGCGCCCTTTCCACGGGCCCTGCGCGATCCGATGGAGGACCGCGGCCGCGATCTCCTCCGGGGAGGCGACCTTCTCTTCCCCCTCGACCGATGCGCCCTGGACGACCCCGACGCCCCATCCCCGGAGGCGCTCCAGGTTCTCTCGGAGGGCCGGATTCTGCAGCATGTGGCTGTGCATCGCGGGCGCGACCAGCAGGGGGACCGCCCCGCCGAGCGCCACCGACGCGCAGGAGGTCACGGGCGTGTCATCGATCCCGTGGGCGATCTTCGAGAGCGTGTTCGCCGTGGCCGGTGCGATCAGGAAGAGGTCGACCCGCCCCTCGCCCGGTCCGAGGAGGGTGACGTGCTCCACGTTGCCCGTGAGCTGGAGGATGGGCGGGCGGCCGGTGGCGAACTGCACCGCTTCCGGACTGATGATGCGCAGCGACTCGGGGCTCATCACCGCGTCCACCTCGGCGCCATGACGCACGAGTTCCCGGATGATCCTCGGGACCTCGATCGCCGCGATGGAGCCGGAGACGCCGATGAGCAGGTGCTTGCCTTCGAGCAGGCGGGTCGTGCGACCCCGGATCGCCCGGCTGGGATGCATCTCGACCCCGGAGGGCCACGGCCCCCGGTCCCTATTAGGCCGGCCGGCGCCCGAGTTCGCGGGCTTAATGAGCGGGGGCGGTTGGGCGGTTCGATGACCGTCGACCCCGACGGAGACCCCGCGGCCGGGAACGACCGTCCCTCCGTCCCGCCCCGTGAGGGCAGTGAGCTGCCCGTGCTCCCGTCGTCGACCAGCCAGTTCGCGGAGCTCTCCCGTCCGGTGTCGGGGCCCCGCCCCGCGGTCGCCCCGCGGGTCGTTGAGCGCGGCGTCGTGGCGTTCGACCTCGACGGGACGCTGCTCGACGACATCGGACTGATCAGTGCCGTTGCCGCCGACGTGCTCGAGAAGGCGTTCGGCACGCCTGGGGCCGAAGGGCGGGTCCACTACCTCGCCACCACCGGCATGCCGTTCGAAGCGCAGCTCGCCCAGCTCTACCCGGAGGCCCCCGAGGCGCTGCGCGCGAGCACGGCGCGGACCTTCCACCAGCGCAAGGTCACCGAGGCCTATGCGAAGGCGGACCCGTTCCCCGAGATTCCGAAGATGCTGAAACGCCTAGCCCAGGAGCGCTGGACGCTGGTGGTCTCGACCG
>JASHTC010000215.1 GCA_030040755.1 Thermoplasmata archaeon
GGCCTTGTGCATCACCTCGAGGTCGGGAAGGTCCGAGTAGGAGAGCACGGCGAGGTCGACCCGCTCTCGGCGAATGAGGGCCGACAGCTCCGTTTCGGGGACGATGGGGATCCCCTTCGGGTAGCCGGGGCCCGCGAGGCCCGGCGGGTAGGCCCGGCCCGAGATGTTCGGGATCTGCGCGGCCGTAAAGGCGACGACCTGGTAGGCCGGATCCCGCCGGTACATCGTGTTGAAGTTGTGGAAATCACGCCCCGCGGCGCCGAGGATGACGACCTTCTTGGGCGGCATACGGTCCGTCACCCGGAGGGAAGGTTAAAACGGGGAGTGCGCGCCGACGGGAACGACCCCCCGAGCGTGTGTCAGTCTAGCGTCCGAGGCGCGCCCGGTCGTCAGGTCGAGGGAGAGGTCCGGGCCAACCCGGTCCGAAGCTCGTCCGCGGAGAAGCCGAGGCCGGTCCCGGTGTTGTAGAGGAATACCGTCTCCCCCGCCCGGATCGCCCGCTGATCGACCAGGTGAGGAAGGGCCGCGTACGGAGCCGCGGCCTCGGGGGAGGCGGAGACCCCATACCGGCGCGCCAGCTCGACCATCGCCTCCACGAGCTCGCCATCGGTCACGGTCGTGCCCCCGCCGTGACTCCCGCGGACGGCTTCGAGGATCCGTTCGGAGGCGAACGGGGCGGGGACCAGGAGACCCGGGGCGAGCGTGTGCGGCGCCTCCCAGGGAGTGACCCGAGCGCTGCCGTCCCGGAGCGCCCGGACCACGGGCGAGCAACCATCCGGCTGGATCGCGTACAGCCGGGGGATCCGTTCGCATAGCCCGAGCGTCTGGAGCTCCTGGAAGGCCTTGTACATGCCGACCAGACCGGTCCCGCCGCCCGTCGGGTAGAGGATCGCGTCGGGGAGGCCTTCCTCGCTCGCGCGCTCCGCGATCTCCAGCCCCATGGTCTTCTTGCCCTCGACCCGGTACGGCTCGCGGAGCGTCGACATCTCGAAGGAGCCCCGGCCCTTCTCGGCGGCCCGCCCGGCCTCCCCCGCGTCGCGGATCGTCCCCGCGACCGCGACCACTTCCGCCCCGTAACGTCGGCAGACCTCCTGGACCGCTGCGGTGTTCCGGTCCGGGAGGTAGACCCGAACCGGGACCCGGGCCCGCGCCCCGTAGGCGGAGAGCGCGATGGCGGCATTCCCGGCGCTCGGAGCGAAGAGCGCGGCGGCGCCGAGCTCCCGCGCCCGAGATACCGCGACCGCCATCCCCCGTGCCTTGAACGACCCCGTGGGGATCACTCCGTCGTCCTTCAGCTGCACTCGGACGCCGGGCGCGCCCGGCACCTCGGGGAGCGGGAGGGTCGGGGTGCACCCCTCGCCCAGGGTGACGATCGCATCGGACGACTGCACCGGCAAGAGCTCTCGATACCGCCAGAGGGTGCGCGGCCGCCCCGCGAGCGACGACCACCAACGGGGTCCGTCGACTCGAGTCAGGTCGTAGACGGCCAGCAGGGCGTGGCCACACGTCGGGCAGGTTCCCACGAGATGGTTCGGCTCGACCTGCGTGCAGCAGGCGCGGCACTCGAGGGCCGAGAGGAGGGAGCCGGTCGAACTCACGGCGCACCCGGTCCGGGAGCGACTACGGTTTCGGGAGCGGGGTGCCTTTGGGGACAAAGAGGAGGGAGATCGAGTTCACGCAGTGCCGCGTGTTCTTCGGCGTGAAGTGCTCGCCGACAAAGACGTGGCCCAGGTGGCCGTCGCATCGGGCGCACCGGATCTCCACCCGCTCCCCGTCCGGGTCGGGGAGATGGCGCACCGCCCCCGGCAGCTCCTGGTCGAAGCTCGGCCAGCCGCAGCCGGAGTCGAACTTCGAGTCGGAGGTGTAGAGCGGGCTCCCGCAGCGCTTGCAGACGTACGTGCCGTCCGCCCTGGTGTGCTCGTACTCTCCCGAGAATGGGGGCTCGGTACCGCGGCGGACGATCACCGCTTCCTCCCTCGGGGTCAGCTTGCGGTAGGTGGGCGGGGCGTTGGCGGCCATGCCCGTCAAGGCGCACGCCCCTACTTAGGCACCGTGCGCGCCGCTCCACCGGCTCACAGGTGCCAGGTCGGGCCCCCGTAGCCGGGGGGGAATCGGGGCGGCGCGGGCCCTCCGAGAGCGTTGGGGCGGGGGGTCGGGGTCCGGCCCTTCTTCTTCGCGATGTAGGCGTCGATCGCCTCCGCCGCTCGGGTACCCGCGGCCATGGCGTAGACGACCGATTTGCCGCCCGCCGCGAAGACCCCCTCGACGTCGGTCATCCAGTCCTCCTTCGCCCCTTGGGGCCAGGGATGCGCCGAGAGGTTGAGGTGGAGTTCAGCGGGCAGCCCGCTCACGTCCGCCTTCTCGCCGGCGGCGACCACGACCGTGTCGCAGGCGACGGTCTCCTCCGTTCCGGGAACGGGGACCGTGGTCGGACGCCCCTTCGCATCGGGCGGACCGACCGCGGTCTGCTGGAGTACGATCCCCTCCACGTGGCCCGTCCCGAGGATCCGGACCGGCGCACGGTGGTAGAGGAGATGGACCCCCTCGTAGAGCCCCCCGGTCACTTCCTCTTCGTCGGCGGACATCTCCTCCGGGCCCCGGCGGTAGGCGACCGTGACCGACCCGCCGTCGGAGGCGAGCCGCTGGCAGGAGCGCGCGGCATCGAGCGCGACGTCCCCGCCTCCCACCACGACGACCGTGCGGTTCTTCCGGCCGAAGAGGCTCCCCTCCGGCCCCTCGTTCATCCCGAGGAGGAACGGGAGGGCGGGGAAGACCCCGGGCAGATGCTCCCCGGGGACGCCCAGCGCTCGCGGGTCGGAGGCCCCAATGGCCACGAGCACGGCCAGATACCCCTCGGCGAGGAGCTGCTCCGGGGTGAACTCGGGCCCGGCCTTCTTGCCGGTGACGAACGTCACGTCCAGGTTCTTGAACCGAGCCAGGTCGATGTCGAGGTCCCCCGCGGCGAGATGGTACCTGGGGATCGTGTCGACCTGCCCGCCGAGGAACGGCTGCATCTCGTACACGGTGACCCCGTAGCCGCGAACGGCGAGCTCCCAGGCGGCCATCAATCCGGCCGGTCCGCCCCCGACGATCGCGACCCGCTCGTTCCTCGGAGCGCTCGCCACGTACAGGAGGTCGGATTTCCCGAGCTCCAGCGCGGCCCGCTTGAGGTGGCGGATCGCGATCGGGACCCCGCGACCCCCCATGATGCAGTCCTCCTCGCAGTAGTGGTAGCAGGTCTTGCAGAGCACGGTCGCGAGGGGGTTTTCCCGCAGGGTCAGCTCGGCAGCCTCGTCGAACCGGCTCGCCGCGAGGAGGCCGATGTAGCCGCGGCAGTCCTGCGTGATGGGGCACGCCTGGACACAGTAGGGGGTCGCGCACTGGAGGCACCGACTGGCCTCGAGGACGGCCTGCTCCCGCGTGTACGACTGCAGGATCTCCCCGAAGGTCCCCATCTGCTCGTCCTTGCTCTCCTGAGGGAGGGGGACGCGTTGGTAACGGAACTCGCTCATGTACGCTGGATGCTCCGGAGCCGGACGGTCGGGGAGCTGGATGCGGCTCGGAGAGTATATGCTAGTCGGGAAGGCGGTAGCCCACGCCCCGGTTCCGGCGATCCGGCCGCGGGGTCCACTTACCCGGACCCGGGGCTCGGTGTCCCGGTCAGGATCCGGGCGCCCTCTCCCTTCGCGACGTAGACGTGGAGCCGGTCGCACGTACGACGGAAGTACCCCTCGCCCTGTGGGGCGAAGACATGGGCCAGCCGCTCCGCGACCTCCTCATCGGTGAGCCCGGGTTCGACCTCCGGCGTGAACATGCAGCCGAACACGAGAAAGCGGTGCCCCTCGACCTCGAGCCGGTCGGTCTCGGGCGAACCGCAGAACGGACACGTCAGCACGGGGAGATCGAGGCGGCCGTCGCGAATAGCGTTTCCGCCCGGATCGAGTTCGCCGACCTTCCGGGACCGGTCTCGTTACGCGTCGATCCTGCCGTACTGGACGACCGCCCCGCCGAGGCTGGCGACTCCGGCGAGGGCCAGCCCGATGGGGAACTCGACCGTGAGTTGGTGCTGGAGCAGGAGAAAGCTCGCCCCCCCGGCCGTCACGACGCCCGCCAATACCCCGGCCACCAGCCCCTGGGCCGAGCTTCGGGTGACGACCGAGCCGACGGCGGCCACCCCACCGAGGAACAGCAGGAGGGCGTACAGCCCGAGGTACAGATGGGAGGCGACGAGGATGGGCGGGGCGGCCCCGGCCTGGTTGGTCACGAGCAGAGCGGCTAGCCACCACGCTCCCGCTCCCCCGAGGCCGTAGGCCCCAAGACTCCCGGCGGTCACGAGAAGAAGGCGTCCCCCCAGCGCCGAAGCCCGCCCCTGCGGCAGCACGAAGGTCAGGAAGTGGGTGCGGAGGGCGAGGTCCTCCCCCACCGCCAGGGCCACGAGGTCGAGCATGACGAGCGCACCCAGGCCGCCGGTGATCAGCAAACCGAGGACCTGGGCCGTGGCGACGGAGGGGACCTTGAGGAGGAGGTTGGCGATCGAGCTGCCCAAGGGCCCGGCGACCACCGGGATGAAGAGCAACCAGAGCCGTCGGGAGCGTCGGAGCCGGGTGAGCTCCCACCCCGCGTTGTTCCGGAGGGTGCCCGCGACCCCGCTCACGTCGCCTCCTCCCGACCGACCCTTTCGAGGTACCGCCGGGCGAGGTCGGGCTCGGGGTTCGACGCGGTGAGCACCGGCCAGCCCGCCTCGACCGCGCGGGCGATGACCCGCGCCTGCTCCGAGGGCCCTCCGGGAAAGGTGATGGTCACCTGGCGGGGCCCCTCCCGCACCACGCGCTCCCCCGCCGCTCCGAGTCGCGGCACGGCGTCCGCGGGAACGTCCTCGGCGAAGACGAGCCGCACCGTGCGAAGTGGGCCGCCGGGCCCGGTTGCTTCGACCGGACGGACCGGCTCATCGCCCACTAGAGTCCCGTCCCGAAGGAACAGCACGCGCTCGCACACCTCCTGCACGTCCTCCAGCAGGTGGGTGGAGAGGAGGAGCGTCGTTCCCTGCCGGCCCAGTCCTCGCAGGACCGCTCGCAGGTCGGCGCGCGCGACGGGGTCGAGGCCCAGGGTCGGCTCGTCGAGCACGAGGACCGGGGGCGTTCCCACGAGCGCGGCCGCGATCAGGACCCGGCGGGCCAGCCCCGTGGAGAGGGACCCGAACGGCCGGTCGAGCTGGTCGGCGACCCCCAGCCGCTCCGCCGCTGCGCGCACCGCGGCTGGGCGTTCCGCAGGGGGGACCGCCCGGGTTCGGCTGACGTAGAGGAGCAGGTCGCGGGCGTGAAGATACGGCGGCACGGCCGGCGTCTCGACCAGGGCACCGAGGTGGGCGAGGGCCTCCGACCGCTGACGAAAGGGGTCACGGCCCAGGAGCTGGACGGAGCCAAAGTCCGGTCGGGAGATCCCCGAGACCAGCTTCAGCGTGGTCGTCTTGCCCGCCCCGTTGGGGCCGAGGTAGCCGACCGACTCGCCGGCCGCCAACCCGAACGAGACCTCCCGCAGCGCCGGCCGCTTCCCGTACCGCTTCGAGACCCGCTCGACCGTCACGACGTCCGCGGCCACGTCGGTCTCGACGCGGAGCGAGGGATATCATCCTCGCGGTGGAGACGGGAGCGGAACCGCCCGTCAGTCGATGTACCCGAGCGAGCGCAGCCGTTCGCGCAGGAGCCGCTCGTCGTCGGCGCTGAACGTGCCTCCCCCGGGCTGCTCGAGGAGCCGACCGAGAATGAAGGTGACGAGCGAATCGACCGAATCGAAGGAGGAGCCCCGCATCCGTTCCTCGAGCGCCCGCGCGAGCTCCTCCGGCAGGCGGATCGTGCGCTGGGCCGGCTCCGCGGGAGCCCCGGGCATACGAGTCCTCAGGCGTCCTCGGTCTGATGAGCTCTTCGACGCGAGCCCTCACTCCCACTCGATAGTGGCCGGGGGCTTGTCGGTGATGTCGTAGAGCACGCGCACGACCTCCCCGTGGAGCGCGCGCGTGATCCGCTCCGAGATCCGACCGAGCACGGGCCGAGGGAGCCCCGCGGCGGTCGCGGTCATCGCGTCGACCGACTCCACCACCCGGACGCTCACCGCCTCTCCGTGGACCCGGTTGTCCCCGAGGACCCCGACCGTCCGCACCGGGAGCAGGACCGCGAAGTACTGCCAGGGAGGGGGGATCGTGCCCTCCCGCACGGCCCGCTGCACCTCCTCCTCGACGATCGCGTTGGCGACTCGGGCGCGTCGGAGCCTCTCGGCCGTGACCGGCCCCGCGACGCGTACCGCCAGGCCCGGTCCCGGGAACGGTTGACGGTCGGGGGAAGGGATCCCGAGGAACTTCGCGACGGCACGGACCTCGTCCTTGTAGAGGTCGCGCAAGGGCTCGACCAACCGCAGCTTCGAGTCGGCGGGGACCCCGCCCACGTTGTGGTGGGTCTTGATCGTGTCCCGGAGCGAGCCGCCGCTCTCGATCCAGTCGGGAGCGATCGTTCCTTGGATCAGCCGGTCCGTCCCGAACCGGGCGGCCTCCGCCTCGAAGAGACGGATGAACGCGGTACCGATCCGGCGCCGCTTCTCCTCGGGGTCCGCCACGCCGTCGAGGGCGGAAAGGAACCGGTCGGCGGCGGGCACGACCTCGAACCGGAGGCCGGCCGCGCGGAAGAGGTCCGATACGGTGTCCACCTCTCCCTCCCGGAGCAGCCCCGTGTCGACGAAGATCGCCCGGGCCCGTTCGCCGAGGGCCCGCTCCGCGAGGACGGCGGCCGCGGTGCTGTCGATCCCGCCGGATGCCGCGACGATCGCCGTGCCGGCGACCTCCCGGCGCAGCTGGGCGATGGCCTCGTCGACGAACCGGGCCGGGTCCTTCATGGTGGGTGGCTTCCGGACGCCTCGGGTTCCTCCCGCCACTTCGCCCGGTAGGCCGTCAACCGCTCGTTCAGCTCGGGGTACTTGAGCGCGAGGATCGCGGTGGCCAGGAGGGCCGCGTTCTCCGAGGCGTCGAGACCCACGGCCGCCACGGGGATCCCGGGAGGCATCTGGACCACCGAGAGAAGGCTGTCGAGGCCGAGGCCGCGGTGGAGGGGCACTCCGATCACGGGACGGAGGGTTCGGGCCGCGACCACGCCGGGAAGCGCGGCGGAGAGGCCGGCCATCGCGATGAAGACGTCGGTGGCCGGGTCGGCGACCAGCCGGTCCACCTTGTCCGGATTCCGATGGGCCGACGCGACGTGGACCTGGCACGGGACCTGAAAGGCCTCGAGGCGGGCCCGCACCTTTTCGGCGACCTCGAGGTCGGACTTGCTGCCGACCAGGACGGTGACCTTCATGCGGGCCGGGTAGCGCACCGGGAG
>JASHTC010000016.1 GCA_030040755.1 Thermoplasmata archaeon
GGCGCGGCCGCGGCGCCGGGAGATGGCGCGGGCGTGGTCTCGGGAGCGAAGAACTTCTCGCCGCTCTCTTCGGCGACCTCCGCGGCCCCGGGACCGGCGGGCGGTGCGCCCCCTCGGAACTCGGGCGAGTAGGCGCCGAGGTCGAGGGTGGGGAGGGGCGCCCGCACGGTCGCCCCGGCCTCCTCCACGACCTTGATCAGCCGGGCCTTGTAGAGCCCGACCCGGAGGGTGCGGACGAGTTGGAACAGCGTGCGCTGCTCCGCCGGCATCACGAGCGCCTTGCGGGCGAGCTCCTCGACGTCCGCCGCGAGCTCGAGGTTCTCCGGCCGAAGGTCGGCTTCCAGCACGGCCCGCAGGTAGCCGAAGAGGCGCTGGAGCTGGTCGAGGGAGGCCGAGGGGGGCGAGAGCACCGCGACGTCGGCGAGCGTGAGGCCGCGCCGCTCGATCCCGGGGGGCCGGTGCTCGAGCGCGGCGGTGATGAGGTGGTAGGAGGCGGTCTCGAGTTCCTTCATGTCGTTCGCCGAGAGGCGGGCGAGGTCGACCGGCGGGCTCTTGCTGATGGCGGAAAGGACCGGCTCCAGGTACTCGAACGGGACGTGGAGCGTGACGAACAGGTCGTTCTTGGCCACCGGCCGGTTCATGCGCGCCTCGAGGAGGAGCGCCTCCCGCCCGTACCGCTGGACCTGCTGGTCGCGGGTCTTCTCGGTCGCGAGCTTCCGCCCGTCCTTCGCCGGCGCGAAGTCCGAGTCGAGGGCGAGCGCCCGGTCGAAGCTGGTCGACGCGTCCTGGGGTCGGCCGGTCGCGAGGAGGGCGAGGCCCCGGCTCGTCCACGCCTGCGGGTTCGACGGCTCGGTCTCGGTCGCCCGCTCGTAGAAGGCGAGGGCTTCGTTCGGGTGGTCGAGCCGCTCGGCGACGAAGCCGGCCCGCAACAGGTTGGTGGCGGAGGCCGGCTCGACCGCGAGCGCGTGCTGGTAGGCGCCGGCTGCCGCGGCCCAGTTCTGGCGGGCGATGGTGACCTCGCCGAGTCGCGACCAGAGCGCGGCGCTCTTCGGGAGCGCGCCGGTTCCCTGCTGTAGGGCCTCCTCGGCCCGGTCGAGGCGCCCCGCCCCGCTCTCCGCCTCGGCCAGCAGGAGGTACATCCGCTCGTGCGGCGGCGTCTTCGGGATGGCGCGCCGCAGGAACTCCGCCGCCTCGGCATGCCGCCCCTCGTCGAGCATCGTCCGTCCGACGCCGGCGAGGGCGACCGGGGACTTCGCGTCGCGCGAGAGGACCTCCTCGTACACCGCGCGCGCTTCGGACGGGCGCTCGAGCGCGGTCAGGATCTCGGCGCGGAGCAGGAGAAGACCGGCGTTCGGGGGGGTCCCGTCGGGGCTCGGGGACTTTCCCTCTTCCAGCAGCTCGAGCGCGAGGTCCGGCCGGCCCGCCGCCAGACGGAGCCGGGCGCGCCGGATGGCGATCTCCGAGCGGAGGGCGGGGTCGATCTCGGCGGCTCGCTCGTAGGACTGGTTCGCCTCTTCGACCAGTCCGAGGTTGGCCGCGAGGTCCCCCCGTTCGAGGTGCAACGTCGGGTCCTGCCCCTCCGGCGCCGGGCTCGCCAGCAGGCGGGAGAGCGTCTCGTAGGCGTCCTTCAGCTCTCCGGCGTCCCGGTGCAGGTGGAACTTCTCGATCAGGCACTGCGGGTCGTCCGGCTCGAGCAGCAGGATCGCCTTCAGGGAGTAGAGGACCTCGGACGGGCGGCCGAGCGCACGCCAGGCGTCGGCCCGGGCCTTCCACGCCGCGACGTCGTTCGGGTCCTCCTTCAGCAGCGGGTCGGTGACCGCCACCACCTCGGAGTACTGCCCCGCGAGGACCATCGTCTCTGCGAGCGCGACCCGGCCGTGCCGGTTCTTCGGGTCGACCTCGAGCCCTTGACGGAAGTAGCTGATCGCGTCCGCGTAGGCGCCCTGGGAGCGCAACGCCTCGGCGACCTCGAAGTAGGCATGGGCATCCCCGTGGGCCCCCTCCACGACCTTGCGGAGGACCCGCAGCGCGTCGTCCCGCCGGCCGACCCGGAGCAGCACCTGCCCCTGCTTGCGGAGGTACATCATGTTCTCCGGCTCGCGGCGCAGGAGCATCTCGAGCATCTGCAGCGCCCGGCTGTCCTCGTTCAGGTGGTCCAGCACCTCCACGACGCCCCACAGCACATCCGGGTCCCGGACCCCTCCGGCGATGGCGCGGAGGTACAGCTCCCGCGCCGCCGAGTACCGTCCCGTCTCGCGGAGCGCGTGCGCGAGCTCCTTGAGGACGTCGTTCCGCGAGGCGTTCTCGGGCCGGTCGAGGAACGCCTCGTAGGAGCGGATCGCGCGCTCCGGGTCGGCGACGAGCCGGGAAGCCCGGGCGATCCCGAGCTCGGCGACGGCCGCTGCCTCCGGGTCGGTCGACGCCCGCTCGTAGGCGACCAGCGCCGTCCGCGCATCGTGGTCGCGCTCGGAGGAGCCCTCCGTCCGGGTGTAGGCCAGGGCGAGGTAGAGGTTCCCCCGCTCGACCGCCACGTCGACCCGCGTCGGGTCGAGCTGGAACAGCTCGTCGAGGACCGGTGCCAGCTGCGCCGGGTCGTTGGTCGCCGCCAGGACCTCCTTCTTCTCGAGGAGGTACGGGAGCTGGCCCGGGTGGGCGGCCAGGAGCGTATCGTAAGCCTTCAGCGACGCGGCAGCGTCGCCGGCGGCCGCCAGCGACCGCGCCAACTCGACCTGCGCGGTCAGGTCGTTCGGGTCCTCGGCGAGCAGGGCCCCCGCGAACTCCTCCACCGCGTCCTCGCGGCCGGCCTGACGGGCGAAGTCGAGCGCCTTGCGGAGCTCGGCGACCGCTTGCGGATGCGCGGCGCGAAGCGCTCGATAGGCGGTGAGCGCCTCGTCCACGTGCTCGGCCGCGGCCTCGAGCTCGGCGAGGCCGCTCATCGCCTCGAGGTTATCCGGCTGGGTCATGAGCACGGTCCGGCAGGCGGCGAGCGCCACGTCGACCTGGTCGAGCCGGGTCGCCAGCAGGTACAGCTCGTGCAGGTTCGCGAGGTTCCGCGGGTCGACCTCGGACAGGCTCCCCCGCGCGCGCAGGGCGACGTCGGGGGCGGGCTCATCGGTGAGCTTCGCGAGCTCTCCGAGATGGGCCGCGTCCAGGGGATGCTCGCGGGCGACGAGGGCCTCGGCCGCCTCGGTCGCCTCCGGGGCCCGGTCGAGCTCGAAGAGCAGGCGGACGCGGAGCACGCTCGCGTCGTCGCTGAGAGGAGAGTCCGCCGGGAGCGCGTCCAGCGCGGTCAGCGCGTTCTCCGGTCGCCCGAGCGTCGCCAAGAGGCGCGCCCGGGCCATCAGGAGGACGGGGTCGTTCGGGGAGTTCTTCAGGAGCTCCTCGGCGGCCTCGAGCGCGCTGACGTCGCCCCCGAGCGCCTGGGCGAGGTCGAGCTTCATCCGGAGCGCGACCGGGTCGTCCGGCGCCAGCTTGAGGGCCCGGTCCACGAACTGGGTGGAGCTGGCGTCCTGCTCCTGGGCGTGGAGGTAGGCGGCGACGGCGTCCGCCGTCTTGCCGAGCATCTTCAGCGCATCCCCGCGAGTCCCCCACAGCGTCCGCTCGTTGGGGTTGGCTGCGAGCGCCTGGTCGACGAGATGCACGACCTCCTCGAGGTCCTGGTTCTGGGCCAGCAGGACGAGCGCCTTATGGTGCAGGAGGGAGACCGAGCCGGGTTGCAGCCCGAGGCCGAGGTCGACCGCCCGGCGGGCCAGCGCCGGCTGGCCGTTGCGGTACAGGGCCATCGCGACCTCGTCCAGGTAGGGACCTACCTCTTCCCCGAACGGCCCGAG
>JASHTC010000216.1 GCA_030040755.1 Thermoplasmata archaeon
GCGAACGGGTCCTGGGGGCGGGTCCGGCCGTTTTTCATCCACTGACGGTAAGCCTGCTGAGGATATGAACTAGAATGGAGTGTCGGAGGGGGGATTTGAACCCCCGACCCCAGGATCTCTCCCGGGACGCCCCAACGTCCCGCTATGAGTCCCGTGCTCTGCCAGGCTGAGCCACTCCGACAGGGATCGGAGGCACCACGGCCGCTCCTACGCGTCCGTGCCCGCGTCGCCGCCCGCGGTGGCCGCGACCGGAGCCGGGCCCGACGGACCCTCGGGGGCCGGAGCCTCCGTCGGCGGCGGGCTGGTGGGGATTTCCTCCGCGATCGCCCCGAGGACCTCGGAGCGGCGGATCTCGATCTTCTTGAGCGGGTAGAGGGTCCGGACCCCGTGGGCCAGAACCTTGGACAGCTCGCCCTGGATCATCTCCCGGACGAACTCGGGGGCGGTCCGCTGGGCTGCCTCCTCCCGGAGGATGTCGACCATCTTGTGGCGGAGCTCCGCCCGGAGCCGGGTCTGCAGGCGTTGCTCGCCGACCGCGACCGGCTTCAACACGATCTCGATTCCGTCCTTCGTCGTGACGTGGAGCGAGGTGTCGATCTTCGACCGCTTGCGGCGGGCGAGACGACGGACGTAATCGGAGGTCAGGTCGTGGCCGATGAACCGGGTCTCGGCCACGCCGTCCCCGCCCACGCGCTCCACGCGGAACCGCATCTTGATGTGGGCCTTTCCGGCGTCCTGGCCCCCCGACAGCTCGGGGAGCGTCATCTCGAGCGTCCGCCCGATCAGTTGTTCGGGCTCGGTCGCGACCGTCTCGCCGAGCTCGGCGTGCTGGAAGAGGCCCGGGGCCCGGACCTTGTACCAGTGCTTCGACCGCCACTTGTCCTTGACGGTCCGGGCGACCGTGGTCTTCTTCCCGGACGTCTCCTTCTCGGCCATGGGTCGCGGGGCCGCCGAGCGGGGTACCCTACTTAACCGTGTCGAGGGCGGCCGGGGTGCAATCTCTGACGGGCACCGCCTCCACGTCACCCCCTCGGCAAAGTACATAACCCGAGCCCAACTCCGCGCGCCGTGGCGGGGTCGAAGGAACCGGCGAAAGGCACGCGGTCGACGGCCGCCGAGCTCCGGTCCCAGCATCGCTCGGCCGAGTCTCCGGGCGAGCGGTTCCGGGCCGAGGTCCTCCGCCGCCTGGACGCCGCCCGGACGCGCGGCCTCTCCCGGGACGAGGCGATCCGGTCCCTATTCCCCCACACCGTCCTCCCCGGCCCGACCTACGAGGACGTCGTCGCGGCGATCGTCTCGGGGGCGCACGTCCTCTTCTTCGGCCCCTCGGGCGCGGGCAAGACGAGCCTCGCGAAGGACCTCTGGGGCCTGTTCCCGAAGGGGGCCTGGGTGGTCGACGGCTGCCCCGTGCTGGACGACCCGCTCTCGATCGTCGACCCCGCGTCGGCCGACCGGTTCCCCCCCTGTCCGATCTGCACTCGCCGCTTCGCTCCCGGCGGGGACCCGGCCCGCTTCGAACCGGCTGCCGTGGACGCCACCAAGGTCCCCGCCCAGTACGTCCTCCTCCACGAGGGGTTCGGGTTCGCCCGGCTGCAGGGCAGCTCGGAGGTCTTCCCCGACCACCTGACCGGGAACATCAACCTGCGCAAGCTCGAGGAGGTCGGGGACCCGATGAGCCCCCTCGTGCTCGAGCCCGGCAAGCTCCTCCAGGCGAACCGGGGGTTCCTCCTCGTCGACGAGATCGGGAAGCTCCCCCTCGGCACGCAGAACGTGCTCCTCCAGGCCCTCCAGGAGGGGATGGTGACCCCGTCGAAGTCCCGGGAGAGCTTCCCCGGCTCGTTCGTGGCGGTCGGGACCTCGAACCTCTCGGACCTCGACAACATCAACGACCCGCTGTCCGACCGTCTGACCAGCCTCTACGTCGGGTACAACGACCGGCACGCCGACAACCGTCGGATCGTGGCGCTCGCCCGGGTCGAGGAGGGGGCCGGATGGGTCCCCGAGGTCCTGACGGACGCCGGGGTCCGCGTCATCGAGGCCTGGCGCCTGCGGACGAGCGACGACAACCCGGACATCGGAGAGGTCGGCTCGAACCGCACCCTGCTCGACGTCGCCACGCGGACCCATGCGATCGCGACCCTCTCCGAGAGGGCGGTCCCCACCTCTGCCGACCTCAAGGCCGGCCTACTGCACGCGATGCGGGGCCGCCTGCGCGCCCGCAGCGGAGAATCGTTCCGGCAGAACGAGAAGCGGGTGACCGAGTTCATCGAGCAGTACCTCGCGCCCTCGCTCAAGCGGAGCGCGGGCGTCTACTGGTGCCGGTACTTCCGGGACTCCCTGAAGGAGAGCGCCTCCGAGGCCGAGGCGCTGGTCGGGGAGGGACGGCGGCTGAAGGACGACGCCGCCCTCGTCGGCCAGTCCCAAGGCGACTCGACCCTCTTCCCCCGGTTCCGGTCGTTCGCGCGGGCGGTCACCGACCGCGAGCACCCGGGCGAGCCCCTCTCGCCGTTCGACGCGGCGCTCGGCGTCTTCCGCCTCCTCGAGGAGTACTCCCTCTTCGCGTGCCGCGACGAGGACGACGACGACGCCCCCGTCTAGCGAGGCGGTGCGCCTCCCGGATTGCTCCACCTTCGACGACGACGTCGGTTCGGACGACCTGGTCGACGCGCTCGACTCGGCCGCCCTCGTCCGGGCGCTCGCCGAGGAGGGCGTCGACGGGGCGCGACGGCTCCTCCGGTCGAGGGAGCAGGAGGATGCGGAGCTGCGCGCCCGGCTCGAGCGTCTCCGCGCGCAGTTGCGTCGCCAGGCCCAACGCCGGCTCGGGCGGATCACCGCCGACTACGACCGCCAGGTCGAGGCGCTCGACGAGGTCCGCCTGCGCTCCGATGCCGAGGTGCGGGAGCGCCTCGCCGCCCTCGAGGCCCGGCTCGCCGAGAGCCGGCGGGTCGACTGGTCGAAGCTCCCCCCGACCGACCTGCTGGAGGACGTCTCGGCCGCCCTGCTCCTCCCCGACGCCTCCTGGAACCGACCTCCCCCCCGACCGGGGATCGGGGCCCGCCTCCGGGCCTTCTTCGCCCGGATCGCGGCCTGGTTCCGCTCCCTGTTCTCCCGGCGACGGGGGGCGGCGAAGACCCCGCCCTCCGAGGGCCGGCCCATCGCCTTCGCCTACGGGAGCCCGGGGGGGCGCGCCCTCGGAGCCTCGGAGATCGGGGAGGCGTTCGCCCGCCTGTCGCCCGCCCAGCAGCAGGAGCTCTCGGGGAACGTCGCGAACTCCCTCAAGTCGAAGGAGCGGACCCTCGAGCGGGAGGCCGAGGAGAAACGGAGGGCCGTGGAGGCCCAGCGGCGTCGGCTGGAGGAGGAACGGGCCGAAGCCGCGCGGCGGGCCGTCGCCGAGACCGAGAACCGGGTGAAGGAGGGGGAGGCGCGTCGGCTCGAACGGGAGCTCAAGGAGCGGGGGTTCGTCGCCGAGCGGGGGGAGAGCCTCGTCGTGACGTTCGGGCTCGTCCAGCGGTTCGCCCGCATTCTGCTCGAGGAAGAGACGCGCCGGCTCCCGGCCGACGTACGGCTCTCGCTCAAGGGAGAGGGGTCGACCGGGGTCTACGAGAAGGCCCGGCTGCGCCGGGCGGAGGAGGTCGCGCACCTGGACGTGCCGGGCTCGCTCCTGGCCGCTCGGCTCGCCGGCCAGCGGCACATCGAGGAGTCGACCAGCTACGTCTTCCGGGAGGTCACGAGCGAACGGGTCCACGTGGTGCTGGCGTTCGACCGCTCGGGCAGCATGGCCGAGGCCGGCAAGCTCGACGCCGCGAAGAAGGCCCTGCTCGCGCTCTACGTGGCGATCCGCCGCCGGTACCCGGACGCCACGGTCGACCTGCTGGCGTTCGACAACGAGGTCGAGGTGCTCGACCTGGTCACGCTCTGGGAGTGCCGGGCGGGCTCGTTCACCAATACCGCGGAGGCGCTCCGGGCCGCGCACCTGCTGCTGCAGGCATCGCGGGCGAACCGACGGGAGCTGTACCTCATCACCGACGGGCTGCCCGAGGCCTACACGGGCGAGGACGGCCGGGTGCATTCCGGACAGCTCGACCGGGCGATGGAGCAGGCGCTCGTGCGGGCGACCGAGCTCGGGACCGTACGGCCGCTGCGGAGCACGATGATCCTGCTCAAGTCCCCGAACCCCCAGTACGAGCCGGCCGCCCGCCTGATCGTGCGGACGATGGGCGGGGAGCTGGTGGTGACCGACCCCGGACGGCTCGGGGTCGAGCTCCTGGTCCGCTGGGCGCACGGCGTCGAGACCGAGCGGCGCCTCCTGCCCCCCGCGCCCGCCCCCGGACCGACCGCCCCGGCCGCGCCCGGAGGACGGGGTCGCCGGCGGAGGGCCGACCGTCGGATGGGCGGCTGACCCCCGTTGCCGCTGGCGCCGAAGGTTTATCTGACGAACCCCCGGTCGTTCGGCCGGTGGACACCATGCGCGACAGTTCCGACCAGGCTCGCTTCCGCGAGCACCTGGCCCAGATGCGGCAGGCCGCCCGCGGTCTCGGCGGGGATTTTGTTTCGGAGTTCAGCAACCTCGACTCGAAGATCGAGCGGTTCGGCCACTCCACCGGGAGGGGCGCCTACGAGCTCGGCTCGGAGATCCAGGAAGAGCTGTCCAATCTCGGCAAGCAGATCGACGACCAGATGCGGCGCCTGCCCGGGCGGATCGCCGACGGGGCCTCGCGCGCGGGCGGAGCGACCCGGGACGCCTTCGTCGCGGTCGGTCACCGCACGAAGGAGGGCACGAAGAACGCCCTCGCCTCGGCCGCCGGCGTGAACCGCAAGCCGATCAAGAGCTGGAGTCCCCCCGACTCCGAGAGCTCGGACGAGCCGCGGTCCTCGTAGGCCGGGCCCGACCCGGCGCGACGGGGACGGGCCGGGGGTCCCGAGCGACTCCCTCGGACCGGAGCCGCTGCACGGTGGTGGCCAGGTACCCCCGGTCGACCTCGAATCCGGTGAACGGAATCCCGAGCCCGGCCGCCGCGACCGCGGACGCCCCGATCCCGACGAACGGGTCGACCGCCCGGCGGACCCGGGACACCCCGTGCAGGCGGAAGCACCACTCGGGCAGCTCCGGTGGGAACGTCGCCGGATGGGGGCGGTCGCGCCGCGCCCGCTGGATGGTCGGGTACGGCAGGAACCAGGTGTTCCCCCGGCACCGCCGGTCGGAGCCGCCGCTCCGCCACCGCGCGACGTTGGACTTGTCCTGGTAGGGCACGCCGATCGCGAGGCGGTCGAGCGGGACGTCTCCCCGACGGCTGAACTGGAAGATGTACTCGAGGGCGCCGTGGAGGTACCGTTCGGAGACCAGCGGTTTGTAGTGCCCGAGGGCGAGGTCCCGGTCGAGGCCGGCCGCCCGGCCGGCGGCCCGTCGGTCGATCGCGATCGACTTCACCCAGTGGATGACGTTCTGCAGGACGAACGTCCGTCCGACCTCCCGGGCCACGTCGTAGGGGAACCACGGGTCGGACGGGGAGCCGCCGACGTTGAGGAAGAACGAGCCCCGGTCCGACAGGACCCCGGCGACCGCCGCCCCGAGGTCGCGGACCCAGGCGAGGTACTCCGCCCGGGGCCGGTCGTCCGAATAGCTCCGGTAGGCGACCCGGCGGTTGTAGGGCGGGCTCGTGACGACGACGTCCACCGACCCCCGCGGGAGGCGCCTCGGCAGGCCGGTCAGGGCGTCCTCGCACCACAGCTCGACCGGGCTCGAGCGCGGACCGGCCCGGAGCCGGGCGAAGGGGCGGGCCGATGCCATCGTGGGCCCCCAGCGGGGCCCGGCGGATAGTCCTACCGGGCGGGCGCGGGCGGCGGGGCGGCGAGCTTCATCTTCGCCAGGTCCTCCCGCGCCTCCTGGAGCGCCTTCTCCGGCTCCTTGTAGTAGAAGGCGACGAGCTGGCCGACGTCCCGGTGGGTGAACGGGTGCTGCCGGGTCGCCTGCGCCTCCCGGGCCTGGAGGTAGTCGAGCATCTCGACGCGCCGCCGGACCTCGCGCTCCATCTCCTTCATCGACCAGTTCTTCGCGAGCGCGACCCGTTCGTAAACGTAGGAGTGGCCGGAGTAGAGGAAGGTGTCGTCGGCCGGGTTCCACGAGTAGACCGAGTTGGTGATCAGCTCGTTCGTCTCGGGGTCGAGCCCGACGATCTCGGTGAGCGACTGGACGCGCCGGGTCATCTTCGAGCCGACCTTGACCTGGCGCTGGAGCAGGACGAGGTTGAGCGCGCTGACGAGCGAGCGGGGGAGCGAGATCGGAGGGTTCTCCATCCGGTGGACCATCGCGCTGACGCTCTCCGCGTGGAAGGTCGTGTAGCAGGTCTTGCCAGTCGCCATCGCCTGGAAGACGATGAACGCCTCGGCCCCTCGGACCTCTCCGACCATCAGGTACTGGGGGCGCTGGCGGAGGGCCGCCGCGAGCAGGTCGAACATGTCGATCTCCCCCGGGGCCTTGCCGCTGACGAGGTTCTTGGCGCCGAAGCCGGCGCGGGTCAGCGAGGGGACCCAGTTCTCGTGCGGGAGGTTCAGCTCGCGGGTGTCCTCGATGGAGACGATCTTCATCTGGGGCGGGATGAACAGGAGGGTGGCGTTGAGGGTCGTCGTCTTCCCGCTGGCCGTCCCCCCGCAGACCATCATCGACTGCCCGCTCTCGATGGCGATCCAGAGGTAGGCCATCATCTCCGGGCTCATCGTCTTGAACTTCAGCAGGTCGACCGGCGTGAACGGGTTGTCCCGGAACCGACGGATGGTGAACGAGCTCCCGCGCTTGGTCACGTGGACCCCGAGCGTCGCCTGGAGACGGGAGCCGTCCGGGACCGTGGCGTCCAGGATCGGGCTCGCGACGCTGATGTGCTTGCCCGAGCGCTGGGCGAGCCAGATGACGTAGTCGTCGACCAGCTTCGCGCTCTCGAACTTCAGGTTGGAGCGGATCGAGCCGAACTTCCGGTGGTAGATGTAGAGCGGGATGCCGACCCCGTCGCACGAGATGTCCTCGACCTCGCTGTCGGTCATCGGGACGTCGACGATCCCGTAACCGATGAAGTCCCGCTCGAGGTAGTAGAGCATCCGGCCCTTGGTGGTCGGGCCGGGGGAGAGGTCCCACTCCTGGAGCTTCTTGTCGACCATGAGGCGGAGCTCGGTCCGCTTCGTCTGCGGGTCGAGCTCGGGGAGCGGCTCGAACTCGTCGATCAGGACCGTGTGCATCCGCTCGGTCAGCTCCTTCTCGAGCGGGGAGAGCGGCGGCTCGATGACCTCGTAGAGGTACTCGTTGCGCGCGTTGTGGTAGGAGACCCGCACGTAGGAGAAGCCGGGGCGGATCGGGGCCAGGTCGATCTCCTTCTGGGCCGGGTCGGGCAGCGGCGGGACGGGGGTGACCTCCCCCTCCGCGCCCTGGCCCGAGACGCCGAGCCGGGCGAGCCGCACGCCGTGGGGGTCGGAGGAGCCCTTCCGCAGGGCCGCCCCGACGCGCAGGAACGGGGAGAACGAGCGGGCCGGGCGGCGTCGGGGCCGCTCGAGCGTGACCGTCTCCGGCGGGGGGGCCGCCTCCCCGGCCATCTTAGCCCCCCGGAACGGACAGGATCGGGACGAAGAAGCGCATCGTGACGTACCCCATGATCAGCATGATCGTCGCGTGCTGGAGCCCGTAGGCGATCTTCCCCTTCTGCAGGATGCCGGCCATGATGCCGTCCCCGACCGCGTGGGCGATGACCGCCACGAAGAAGGCGAGGAACAGCTGCGGCACCAGCGTGAAGGCGAGCGAGACGCCCCCGGCGGAGCCGAGGGAGGAGTGCGCGACGCCCGAGCCGGCGGTGATCATGTCGGGCAGGAAGATCGCCGCCATGATGTAGATCGTGACGAGGAAGACCCCGAACGAGATGTAGATGACCGTGAGGTAGGTGAGCATCTGGATCTCCCGTCCCTTCACCTGGAGCTGCGCCTCCCGGGTGTCGTGGGCGACCATCGTCAGCACGTCCGCGACGTTCCCGCCGGCCTCGTTGGCCCGGGTGACGATGGAGACGACCCGCTGGACGAGCGGGGTCGGGACCCGTTCCTCGAAGAGGCGCAGCGCGGTGGCGACGGGGACCCCCCACTCGAGCTGGCTGGCCATCTTCTTGATCTCGTCCGTCAGGAGGCCGTAGCGGCCCTTGCTCGCCACGACGATGGCATCCGGCAGCGTCATGCCGAAGCGCCCGGCCTCGGCGACGTCCCGCAGGAAGTCGGGCAGCCGGTCCTCGATCTTCTCGATCCGGCTGAGCTGCTGGCTCTTCAGGAACCCGTAGGGGGCCATGATGGCGATCAGGCCGAAGACGATCCAGTCGAGCGCCGCGTCGAAGCCGGTCGTGACGCCCGCGCGGAAGACGAACGTGATGTCGCCGGCCCAGGTGAGGCCAGCGATGATCCACAGGACCACCGCGACCGCGGCGCCGACGACCAGCACGACCTCGGCGCTCCCCAGCCCCTCCTCGGTCTCGGCGGCCGTCGGCGCGGCGAGCGCCTTGACCTTCCGAACCGATGCGGGCGCGTTCGCTGTCGCCATGTTACACCATATCCGCCGTGAGCGTGTACATGAAGAAGATGAACCCGAACTGGGCGATCGGGATCAGGAGGCCCACGATCGCCCAGAGGATGTCGATCATGAACGTCCCGCCGCCGCCGATGACGGCGAAGATCGCGATGATGATGACCAGGAAGAGCGGGAAGGCGACCACGACGGTGACGAACGTCTCGGCCATCAGCCCGAGGGTCTCGACGCGGGAGAGCATCTCGAGCTTGTTCTCCGCCTCGTACTGCTCGCTCTTGAGCAGGAAGTAGGGCTTCAGCTGGCCCCCGCTGGTCGCGGTCGTCACGACGCCCTGCAGGAAGTCCTGGAACCGCTTGGAGGGGCTCCGCTGAGCCCCCGTGCGGATCGCGGTCAGGATGTCGACCCCGAGCAGCTCAGTGTCCCGGGTGATCCAGGCGGCCTCCTCGGCGACCTCGCCGTAGATCTTCTGGCGCGCCAGCTCCTTGAAGATCTGGTCGACGTTGACGTCGGCGGACGCCATCGCGCTGACGAAGCTCATCGCCGGGCTGATCTTCCGGTCGATCTTGCGTCCGCGCGCCTTCGCGGTGGACGCCGGGGTCCCCGGCATCCCGAAGAGGGTCCCCACGAACGCGAGCACGGGGAGGCCGACCGCGAGGAGAATCCCGACGAACAGGGGGAGGCCGACGATCTCGACCATGAAGAAGGCGGCGCCGACCCCCGCGACGGCCATCCCGATCGCGGCGACGATGCTGGTCCCGTAGACCATCGCCATGTACTCGTCGGCGCGCAGCCGGATGTGGGCCTTCAGCAGGTTCTCCTCGAGGGTCGGGTCGGGGGGCCGGGCGAGGACCCGCTGACGGAACGTCTTCCAGCACCAGCGCTGGAACGGGGTGAGGGTCGAGTGGGTCGGCTGCTCGCCGCGCTTGAGGCGGACCGTGCGGGCGCCCTCGGGAAGGGCGACGCCGGCTCGGCTCGCGGGCGCGTTCGAGGTCGGGGTCGCGGGCATCCGCTAGACCCCCTTCGGGAACGGAGTCCCCGCCTGGACGCGCGTCATGACCTCGGTCGGGTCCTTGTAGTACTGCGCCACGATCCGCCACAGCTGGCGGTAGTCGGTGATCTTGAACTTCACGAGATAGCGGATCACGTCGACCCGGCGCTGGAACTCGGCGTCCATCTCGTCGGTCGTGAAGTTCCGGATCTCGGTGATCTTGTCGAACAGGAACGAGTGGCCCTTGAAGGTGAACCCATCGGTCGCCGGGTCCCACTCGTAGACCGTGTTGGTGATCAGCTCGTTGGTCTCGGGCTCGAACCCGACGATCTCGAGCACCTGCTTCAGCCGCCGGACCACCCCCTTCTCGGTCCGGGCCTGGATCTGGATGATGACGTTGTTCAGCGCCGAGAGCAGGATCCGCGGGGTGTTGATCGGCGGGTTCTCGAGGCGGTTGACCATCGACTTCACGCTGTCGGCGTGCATGGTCGAGTAGGTCGTGTGGCCGGTGGCCATCGCCTGGAACATCGTGTACGTCTCCTTGCCGCGGACCTCCCCCACGATGATGTAGTTCGGCCGCTGCCGCAGCGCGGCCCGCACGAGGTCGAACATGTCGACCTCGCCCGCGGTCTTCCCGTCCGGCCCGCGGTCCCCGGTCCCGGACCGGGTGGCGCCGGGGATCCAGTTCTCGTGCGGGAGGTTGACCTCCCGCGTGTCCTCGATCGAGACGATCTTGGAGGTCGGGGGGATGAAGAGCGCGATGGCGTTCAGCGTGCTGGTCTTGCCCGCGGCGGGGCCCCCGCAGATGATCACCGACTCGCCCTGCTCGGCCGCGAGCCAGAAGTAGGCGACCATCTCCTCGTTCGCGCTGCCCATCAGGACGAGGTCGACCGGGGTGAACGGCCGCTCCTTGAACCGCCGGATCGTGAAGCTCGCGCCGCGCGTCGTGATCTCGCGCGCGTACGTCGCCTGGACCCGGTGCCCCTCGGGCGTGGTGCCGTCCAGGATCGGGGAGGAGACGCTGACCGACTTGCTGCAGCGCTGGCCCAGCATGACGATGAACGAGTTGAGGGAGTCCTCGTCGGCGAAGACGACGTTCGTCTTCATCGACTCGTACTTCCCGTGGAAGATGAAGATCGGTACGTCCACCCCGTCGCACGAGATGTCCTCGACCTCCGGGTCGAGGATCAGGGAGTCGACCGGGCCGTAGCCCACGAAGTCGCGCAGGAGGTAGTAGATGATCCGCTCGGTCGAGAGGGGGGAGAGCGGGACGTCCCGGCTGCGGAAGTACTCCTCCGCCTCCCCGCGGAGGTAGGAGCGCTTGTCCGCGGTCGAGAGGTTGGCCGTCTCGCTGCCGAGGATCTGGGTCATGGTCGTCTTCAGGTGGGCGACCAGCCCCTTCTCGTGCGCGGAGAGCTGGGGCTCGATGATCTCGTAGAGGTACTCCTTGTTCCGGTCGTTGTAGGAGACCCGCGAGTAGGAGTAGGGCGGGTTGACCGCCTGCACCTCGAGCTCGCGCATCGTGGGCTCGGCGAGCGGCGGAAGGGCCGTGATGAACGTCCCGGGGACGTCCGTCGTCGGGAGGGCGGACTGCGCGCTGGTGTCGAGCGGGTTCGGCTCCACCGCCGGGGTGCGGGGGATCTTGACGCGGAACGACGAGCCGCCGGACGCGGTCACGGGCTCACGTCCCCCCCACGCCGGTGCTGACCTGCACGCCGGCGTAATCGTACTGGACGTAGTTCACGTTCGCCACGGTGAGGGTGATCACGGTCGTCTCGCCGCTCCCGGACGAGCACGCCGCCGTGGTGGGGGGGGTGGTGGACGTGAGGTTGGTGCCGGGGCTCAGTTGCGTATAGCTCCAGTCGGTGCTCGCCAGCCCGCTCACCGCCATCGTCTGCAGGAGGTACGACGTCCAGGCGCACGGGTACTGGGTCCCAATCTTGAAGGTGAAGGTGAACGGCATCGGGGTGTTGTTGGTCGACCCGGGGGCGACCGCGCCCCGGGACGTGACCGGCTGGCTGTACCGCAGGTGGCTGTAGAGGTCCTGGCTGCCCAGCCCGACGATCGAGGACTCGTTCCCGTACATCTGGAGCATGCTCGTGGAGATCGTCGTGTTGCCGGCGGCGGTGTGGGTGATGTTGAACGGCGGGTTGACGTCCATGTCCTCGTAGCCCCCGGGCTGCCACTGGATGACGGCGTCGTCCTCGTAGAAGAACGTCACCGGCGTGTAGTACCGGTTCGGCAGGACCATCTCGAGGACGCCGGTGGGGATCCGCTGGCTGTAGCCTCCCGAGCCGCCCGGCCCGTTCTGGAGGCTGATGTTCGCGAACAGGCAGGCGGCGGGGTTGACCGGCTGGCCGATCCCCTTGGCGAAGCCGGGGTCGGTCACGTTGAACCCTTTGGCACACCCCGAGGGGAGGAACTCGAGGATCCCCTCGGTCGGCTGGGCGAGGAGGGGGACGCTGCCCGAGCTGAGCGTGAACGGCACCCCGACGGTCTGGGGTCCCCCGAGCTCGTACTGGGAGTCCACCGCGGACTTGAAGCTGGAGAAGGCGAGGTCGGCCTGGGAGGTGAACGCGGCCTCGTTCTCGGTCATCCACAAGGGGAGGTACTGCGTCACGAACACCCCGAACAGCGTGAAGAAGACCAGGAGGGCGAGGAGGGTGCCGATGACGGCGACGACCCCCCGCCGATTGCGGAGCCGGCGACGGGCCCGGCGAGACCAGCGGCTCGTGCGATGACTCGGCTCCCCCATCCGACAGACCGGCTGTAGCCTCGCGGGAGGTTACAGTAGCGAGAATTAGGCCCGATTCGGGTATAAATACCCTCACTGGAACGGCGACGCCCGGGTCGCGGCGGGTCGAACCTTTAGGCCGGGACGGGTACCGGGCGCCGGATGACCCTGCGCGAGATCTCCCTCACGCTCCCGAACCGTCCCGGGGCGCTCGCCGGGGTCGCCCGCGTCCTCGCGAGGGAGCGGATCAACCTCGCCGCGATCAGCGTCGACTCCGCCGCGGGCAAGGGACGGGTCCGCCTGATCGTCAGCGACCCGGACCGGGCCCTGGTCCTCCTCTCGACCGCCGGCTACGACACCGAGGTCCGGGAGATGATGGCGGTGCGGATGGAGGACCGGGCGGGGAGCTTCCTGCGGGTCCTCGAGGCGCTCGCCCGGGCGAAGGTGAACCTCCAGAGCGTGGCGATCCTCGTCCAGCGCGACGGGGCCCACCCCCTGGTCGCGCTCTCCGCGACCGACCTCACCCGCGCCCGGAGGGTCCTGCGGCAGGCCGGCTTCTCGAGCACGGCCGCCGAGCGCCTCGTCTCCAACGCCGACCTGCTGGCGAGCGCCCCCTCCATCCCGGGCGAGTCGGTCGGCCTGCTCCTGTAGCCGCGCGGGTGGGCGCCGCACAAAGCGTAAGAGGCGAGCCTCCTCCCCGTCTGTTCGCGCGGTTGTGGTCTAGTGGTTAGGACGGTAGCTTCCCAAGCTACCTACTCGGGTTCGAATCCCGACAACCGCACTCGACGGACCGCCCGGACTCCCGCGGCCGGGGCATCGGCCGACCGCGTCCGTCGGGAAGCGGGCCCCCAACCGCCCCCTTCGACGGCCGGTCGTCCGCTCACGGAAGAGGCGGCGCGAACGAGGGCGAGGCCGGGCCGGCCGCGGCGTACTGGTAGGCGGGGGGCAATAGGTCCGGGTCCACCTTGCCCGTCGTGGCATACCGGTAGAGCGCCGCGCGCAGGATCCCCTCCGCCGCCGAGCCCACGAGGAGCACCACGACGGCGATCGCGACGGCCGCGACAACGAGCACCAGCCCGACCACGGTCGCGCCCCCGAAGAGGATGAGGAGGCCGAGGACGCCGATGACGAGCGCGGCGACCAGGCCCGCGCCGATGATCAGGCCAAGGACGAGGTTGGAGACCAGGCTGCGACCGAAGGTCGAGGTGAACAGGTGGGCCGAGCGGCGGATCGAGCTCCAGGCGCCGCCCCGCTCGTAGAGCACGACCGGGACCATGAAGTAGGTCATGACCCCCCACGCCGCCCCGCCCGCGACCCCGACGACCGTCCCCGCGATCCCGCCGATCCGCCGGGCGAGGACCTGGATGACGAGGCCGACGGTCGCCGCGATGAACGCCCAGGCGGTCAGCGGTCCGATCCGGCTCCGGGCGACCCGCCAGCCGTCCGCCGCGGTCGGCTGCTGCCCGTTCAGCTTGAGCGTCGCCGCCGCGATGAGGCCAGCCGTGGCGAAGACGGAGACCCAGGAGACCGCCAGGTACATCGCGAGGAACATCCCGACGCCGACGAGCTGGTAGGTCGTGCCCGCGTTCCCCCCGAGGGAGGCGAGGGGGAGGATCCACAGCGCTCCGAGCAGGAACAGGGCCAGGACCCCGAGGATCGACAGGGCCGCGACCACCGGGAAGACGAGGAGCGCTCGGTCCTCGCCGATCATCCGGAAGGAGGCCTTCGTGAGCTTCCAGGAGTCGGAAAACGTGCCGGGCATACGCAGGTCTCAATGTCGACCAGTACAGCCCCGGTACGTTACTTGAGGCTTCGGGACCCATGCGCCGCCGTCGCAGGGGAAGGGCCGGAGCCCTCAGGTCCCGGCTGCCTGACTCGAACAGGCGACCTGAGGATCTCTACGGGGGCCGCCGGGGGTCCGGCAGTCTCGACTACAGTCCCCCGCTCTACCACTGAGCTAAGCCGGGACAATCCGAGGAGCGGGCGTTGACCTATAAACTTGGCGTCGGTCGGGGACGACGCGCGACGGGATGAGGGTCCTCGAGCACCGACGCCACAGCCAGCGGGACCCCGCGGGGGTCCACCTGAACGACGCGGGCCTCGCGCTGGCCCGGGTCGTCCGTCGTGACCTCGGGGGGTTCGACCGCACGGTCACCTCCCCGCGACCCCGGGCGGTGGAGACCGCGCAGGCGCTGGGCGTTCTCGCCCCCGACGTGCTCCCCGAGCTCGCGGAGATGCCGGACGACGTGGGAGGGGTGATGGGGGAGAGAGCCCCAAAGACCTTCGCGGAGTATCTGGCCCAGATCCGGTCCAGCCGGGCGGCGCAGGAGTACGCCACCCGCCAGGCCTCCGTCTGGAGCGAGGCCCTCGGCTCCCTTCCCGAGGGGGGGCGGTTGCTGATGATCTCGCACGGGGGGGTCATCGAGTTCGGAGCCTGCGGCGCCCTCCCCCGGGCCGCGCGGGGCTGGGGACCCTCGCTGGGCTATCTGGAGGGGGTTCGACTCGAATGGGACCGGGGCCGCTGGGTCCGCGGCACGGTCGTGCGCGTGCCGGCGTCCCCGCTCAGTCGATGAGGCGACGCACTCGGGCGCGGACCTCGTCGGGGGTTCCCCGCGCGTCGACCGCTCGCAGGAGCCCCCTCGCCCGGTAGAGCTCCCGGAGGGGGGCGGTCTGCTCGGCGTAGACCCGGAGGCGGGTCGCCACCGCCTCGGGCCGGTCGTCGGGGCGTTGCACGAGCTCCGTGCCGTCGCGGTCGCATCGGCCGGCGACCCGCGGCGGCTGGGTCAGGAGATTGTAGACGCTCTGGCAGGTCGGGCAGACGCGACGGTTGACCAACCGGCTCTCCAGGACATCGCTGGGTAGGTCGAACGCGACGACCACATCGACCGGCGTGATCCGGTCGAGCGCGACCGCCTGGGCCGGGTTCCGCGGGAACCCGTCGAGGATGAACCCGCCGGCCGCGTCGGGCCGGCCGAGCCGCTCCTGGAGGATCTGGAGGACCAGGTCGTCGGGGACGAGACCCCCGGCGCGCATGTGGCCCTCCGCCTGCCGCCCGAGGGGGCTCTGGGCCGCGACGGCGGCGCGGAGGAGGTCCCCGGTCGACAGGTGCGGGATCCGGAGCTCGCGGGCGAGCTCGGCGGCCTGCGTTCCCTTGCCGACCCCGGGGGGACCCACGAAGACGACGCGAACCATGCGGGACGGCACGCCCCCTCGCTTAAGGCGGTGTCGTCGGCGCTCCGCCGACCTGGGTCCCGTCGAACGGGCGACCGCGCAGCGCCGCCTCCAGGGCGGGTAGGTTGCGCCCCTGCACGATCGCGAGCGGGATCCCGGCCCGGGCGAGCGAGTCGGCCCCGAGCCGGTCGAACAGGAAGTTCTCCCCGGCCGCGCCCGTCGCGGCTCCGTGCACGAGCGCGCGGAACTCCGTCCAGGGGATCTTCTCGATGCGGTGGGCGTCCGCGTAGGCCCGGGGGTCGCGGTCGTAGAGAGCGTCCACGTTCGTCGCGTTGACCATCCGGGCCGCCCGCAACCGGACGGCGAGGAGGGCGGCCACGGCGTCCGTCGTGTGGCCGGGCTCCGTTCCCCCGAGCACGACCGGGGAGGCCCGGCCGAGCTCGTGCACGACCTCCCGGAGGGTCGTCGGAGGATGGGCGGGGGTCGGGCTCCCGATGCGGGCCGCGAGCAGGCGGGCGTGCAGCCGAGTGACCTCGATCCCGAGCTCGTCCAGCTCGACCTCGGTGAGCTCGAGCTTTCGGCCGAGGCCGATGTACTCCCGGGCGGTGCGGCCGCCTCCGGTCGTCACCGCCAGGGGCCCCTCCTGGCCCACCCGGCGCAGCAGGGCCGCCAACCGGTCCAGGTACCCGACGTCGTCGTCCCCGGTCAGGAGCACGGAGCCGCCGATGGAGACGACCACGGGGCGGGCCGTGCGGGGCTCGCGGGTCGGCATCGTCTCGCGGGAGGAGCCCGCCGACTTAGCGATGTCGGCGGGCCGGGCGCCGGGTTGAATACCCGGGCCTCCTCCCCGGGGCCGTGACCGAGGAGCTCGAACGGGCGAAGGCCGCCGCCGCCGAGCACGTCGTGCAGGCGCTGCGACCGGGTCTGCGGCTCGCCCTCGGGACCGGGTCGACCGCGGCGCATGCCGTGCGGCAGGTCGCGGCGCGGTTCCCGGGCGGGCGGTTCGATTGCGTCGCCAGCTCTCGGGCGACGGAGGAGCTGGCGCGAGATCTCGGGCTAGCGGTTCGGCCGCTCCGCGGGGACGACCGGTTCGACCTCCTCCTGGACGGGGCGGACGAGGTGGCGGACTCCTTCGCGCTCACCAAGGGAGGCGGAGGGGCGCTCCTGCGGGAGAAGGTCCTCGCCCAGCTCTCCGACGAGCGAGTGATCCTGGTGGACCGCACGAAGCTCGTCCACCGGCTCGGCGAGCGGTCCCCGATCCCGGTCGAGGTGGTACCGTTCGCCCGCGCCGTGCTGGAGACGGAGTTCCGCCAGCAGGGGTATCGCGTACGGGTACGCGGGGGCCCCGGGGGCAGCCCCTTCCTCTCCGACAACGGGAACGAGATCCTCGACCTGACCCCCCCCGCCCCGCTGTCCGACCCGGCCGCCACCGACCGCGCCCTGCGGGCCCCGGCCGGGGTCGTCGAGACCGGGATCTTCGTCGGGTTGGCCGACCGGGTGGTGGTCGGCTACCCGGACGGCCGGGTGGAGGAGCGCCGCCCTCCCCGTGCCCGACGGACCTGAGCGAGCCCGACGGCGCCGGCGTTATCTGGTCCCGGGAGTCCGGCCGGTCGCCCGTCGCACGGGGACCGAGGGAGCATGGAGGGCAAGTACATTCGCACTCGCATCGAGGAGCACGTCGGCTACATCGAGATCGGAAAGCCGAAGGCGAACACCTACGACCTCGAGATGATGCGCGAGCTCTCCGGCGCGATCGACGAGATGCGATTCGACGACTCCGCGACCCTCGTCGTGCTCGCGAGCACGGTGCCGGGGTTCTTCAGCGCGGGCGCCGACATCGAGATGCTGAAGGCGAGCGCGCCGGATTTCAAGGCGATGTTCTGCCTCTACTGCCAGGAAACGCTCGACAAGATCGCGAAGACCCCGAAGGTCGTGATCGCGGCGCTGAGCGGGCACACCGTCGGCGGCGGGCTCGAGATCGCGCTCGCCTGCGACCTGCGGATGATGGCGGCGGACTCCGGAAAGATCGGCCTGCCCGAGGTCACGCTCGGAGTCCTCCCCGGGACGGGGGGGACCCAGCGTCTCCCGCGCCTCATCGGGACCTCGCGGGCGCTTGACATGATGATCACGGGCAAGCTCCTGACGCCGGCCGAGGCCCTGGCGGTGGGACTCGTGAACTACGTCTACCCGAAGGAGTCGTTCGGGCACGACGTCCACGCCTACGCGAGCGCCCTCGCCCGCGGTCCGATCCGGGCGGTGAGCCTGATCAAGCGCTCGGTCGCCGAGGGCGTCGAGGAGCCGCTCACGAGCGGGCTCGCGCTCGAGCGGGAGCTGCAGAACCGCTTGTTCATCACCGAGGACGCGAAGGAAGGGCTCGCGTCGTTCGTCGAGAAACGGAAGCCCAACTTTAAGGGTCGGTGAGGGATAGTACGACCGGAACGGGACCCATGTCGGCCAACGTGCCGAAGACCGGTGCCGGCGCGAAGACGCTCCAGGACGGCGGGACCCGCCAGCCGGTCCGGGAGATCCTCTGGGGCGCCCAGGCCGGGGCGCACAAGTACGAGACCGCGGAGGAGCTCCCGGAGGACATGCGCAAGCTCGTGGTCAAGCTCATGGTGGTCCAGGCGGACACCGAGTTCGCCTCCATCCAGCAGCACCGTCCCTGGCTCGACCAGGCCCCGACGCTCGAGGACCGATGGATCGAGTGCCGGATCGTCGCGGACGAGTCCCGGCACGGCCTGCAGGCCTGTCGGATCCTCCGGGACTTCGGGGAGGAGGGGCAGCGGTACATCGACGAGCTGCTCGCCAAGCGCGAGGGCCAGCACAAGCTCGACGCCTTCAACATGCCGTTCCTGAAGTGGGGGGACGTCGGCGCGTTCACCTGCTTCGTCGACCGGGTCGGGGTCTACCAGCTCCGGGCCTTCCAGGAGTGCTCCTACGGACCGCTCGCCCGCGCGATGCCGCTCATGCTCTCCGAGGAGCAGCTCCACCTCAACTTCGGGGCGAGCGTGCTCCGCCGGATGGTCCAGGACGGGCCCAGGTACTACGGGTCCCAGGAGGAGGCGCAGGCTGCGGTCACCAAGTGGTACCCCCGGGCCCTCGACATGTTCGGCCACTCGAACTCGGACACGAGCCGCCGGGCCATCGAGTACGGCCTGAAGCGCTGGACCAACGAGGAGGCGCGCGACCGGTACATCCACGAGGTGACCGGGCTCACCCGCGCGATCGGGCTGGAGCTTCCCCCGCCCGAGTTCGACCGGCACGTCCTGTAGAACGGGCCGGCTCGGGGGCCGGGTCGGCCGACCCTCAGACGTTCGGCCCGAGCGGCCGGGCGGCCGGACCGGGGCGGAGGAGCGTCAGGGACTCCACGCCGGGCACCCGCGCCAGCCGGGCCCGTAACCGGCCGGCCTCCCGACGGAGCGTGAAGACGTGCACGTGCGCCCCCGCGTCGTGCGTGTAGGCCGCCCGGGGGCGTCCCCGTTCGCGGTTGAACGCGCGCACCTCGGTGAGGACCGCTCGGGAGGTCACCGTGAGGTAGTCGAGGCTCGGGCGGGTCGTCTCGCAGACCGACCGGAAGCTGTCGCACTCCTCCATGACCCGCGGGAAGAGCCGGTCGGGGTCGCGCCGGGCGATCGCCGAGCGGATCGCGGCGAGCCGCCGGGGGAGCTCGGAGAGGCGCCGGGCGTACTCGGGGCTCGTGGCCACGGTCCACTGCATCGCCTCCTGGGAGCGGACCTCCTTGACGGGCGCGCCGCGGACCAGCACGACCAGGTCGACCAGCTCGGGCCAGTGCCCCGGCCCATAGAGCGGCCGCGCGTAGCAGTCCGCGCCGTCCGCCCGCGTCCCGGCCCGCCACTCGACGAACCCGCCGAAGACCGACCGCGAGGCGCTCCCCGAGCCGAACCGGGCCAGCTGAGAGAGCGCGCGCGGGGAGAGCCTCAGGCCCGCGGCGCGGCTCGCCGCCCCGGCGAGCGCCGCGAACCCGCTGGCGCTGGAGGCCATCCCGCTCGCGGTCGGGAAGTTGTTGTCGCTGACGACCTCGGCGGCGGACCGCTCGCCGGAGGCCTCGCGCACCCGGTCGAGGAACCGGACCACGCCGTCGCGCGGGCCCCCGCTCGCCTCCTGGCCGTTGAGCACGACCCGGTCGGACCCGAGCTTCGGGTCGAAGCGGACGCGGGTTCGGGTACGGAGGCGGTCGAGCGTGACCGACAGGGACGAATTGTAGGGAAGGGCCCGGGTCCGGTCGCGAACGCCCCAGTACTTCACGAGGGCGATGTTGGGCCGGGCCTCGAACGTGGCGGAGCGGCTTCCCCGGCCCTCGGGGCCTCGCACGGCCGTACCCGACCGTGCACAGTACTTATCCGCGACGGTTTCTCGGGGACGCCGTGCCCCGTCGAGCGTCGCCGCCCGAACCGCGGCCGATCGGCCCTCCGTCCAACCTCCGCCTCGCGGCGCGTCTGGGGGGGTTCCACCACGAGATCGGCTTCCGGCTCGACCCGGAGGCGAGCCGCCGCGGCCTGGTCACGGTCACGGGCAAGGTGGAGCGACGTCACCTCAACATCAATGGGGTCGTGCACGGCGGGGTGTATGCGACCATCCTCGACACCGCGATGGGCGCCTCGGTCGTCTCCCTCCTGGCGGAGGGGGAGACCACAGCCACGACCTCCCTGTACGTCGAGTTCCTGCGGGCCGCGCGCGAAGGGGCGCTGCTGACCGCCCAGGGCGAGGTGCTGCGCCGGGGGCGCCATATCGCCTTCGCGGAGGGCAACCTGTACGACGTCGACGGTCGCCGTCTGAGCCAGGCCCGCGGCACCTGGTACATCTGGTCGCCCGAGGAGGCCACGCCGCCGCGCCGGCGCGGGCCCGGTGGCGGCTCCGCGGAGCGCCGGGGGGCCTAGCCTCCGGCTCGGGGCCCGGCTCAGCTCGACGTGAACGAGCCGGCGCGGCCGCGGATGCGCTCGGCGACCTCGAGGCGTTCCAGTCCTTTCGCCAGGCCCCGGGTTCCCTCGGGGAAGGGGTGGGTGCGGTAGAACGCCCGCACCTCCTCGGACCGGCCCAGCCCGAGGTAGATCGTCGTGCGTTCCAGGAGGGTCGACAGCGACGTGGACCCGCTGAACCGTTCGGCCAGCTGGTCGAGATGCCGCGTGAGCCACGGCCAGACCCGGTCCCGCCCCGCGGGGTTGAGGACGGCCTGGGTGACGACGTGGACGGCATGCCCGGTCACGATCCCCCCGGAGAGGGTCAGGTCGAGGGTGGCTTCGAGCAGGTCCGGCTCCGGGGTCCAGGCGAGCGCCCGGTTGAGGAGGAACGTCTCGGCCTCGGTGGTCGCCCGCTCCTGGGCGCGCTTGAGCTCGTTCCACCCCGCCCGGCCCTCCGACCGCGCCCGGGCGACCGCCACCGCGGCCCGGAGGTCGGGGTCGAGGCGCGACCACTCCGGGAACATCTCGGAGAGGTCGCGGGCGAACGCCTCGTCGGCGCGGACGCGGTACCCCGCGACCCGCTCGCGCAGGATGCCGGTCGCCGGCCGCTCGTCCGGACGATGGTGGAGGCCCACCGACTCCGTCCGCTCCGCCAGGTAGCGGCGGGTCGCGTCGTGGACCGCCCCTGTCGTGGGCAGGATCCGCCCGAGGGTCGCCAGGGTGCCCGCCAGCGAGGTGATGACCAGGAGGTCGTCGCACCCGCCCACCTGGCGGATGAACCGGGCGAACGTCGGCCAGTCGGAGTCGCCCGCGAAGAGGAACGAGCCGAGGTCGTCCGCGACTTTCCAGCGGTCCGTGTATCCGAGGGAGGGGAGCGCCCGGAAGAGCCGTTCGAGGAGCTCGGGGTCGTACTGGACGCGGTAGAATCCGACCGCGCCGGGGTTGAGGTGGACGAGCCCCTCCGCGGGCACCGTCAATTCGGTCGTCCGGTCCGAGAAGACGAGCCGGCGCCGCTCCGTCCCGAGGTCCAGGATGAGCGGGATCGGCCAGGGAGGCTCCTCGCCCCGCACCGGGAGCAGCGAAAAGCGTCGCTGCGCGAGGCGTAGAGTGGTGCCCTCCCGTCGGGCGCGGATGACCGGGTGACCGGGCCGGTCGATCCAGGGGGTCGCCATCGCGGCGATCGGTTCGTTCCCCGCGCGCCCGAGCGACTCCCAGAGGTCCTCGGTGCGGGCATTCCCGTACCGGAACCGCTCGAGGTAGTCGATGACCCCGGCCCGGAAGCGGTCCGCGCCCAGGTAGGATTCGAGCATCGCGAGGACGGAGCACCCCTTGCCGTAGCTGATCTCGTCGAAGATCTGGCTGATCTCCTCCGGCCGCTCCACGTGGGCCCGCACGGGATGGGTGCAGGCGAGCGAGTCCGCGTCGATCGCCGCGGCGGTGCCGGCGACCCGCAGGTAGTAGTCCGTGATGGCGTCCATCCCCGGCTCGAGACGCTGGGTGAGTCGGGTCTCCATCAGGGAGGCGAAGCTCTCGTTGAGCCAGACATCGTCCCACGTGGCCATCGTGACGAGGTTGCCGAACCACTGGTGCGCGATCTCGTGGCCCATCGTCTCGAAGACGTCCTGGCGGGTGGAGGAGTCCGCGGACGCGTCGACCAAGAGACGCATGTCCCGGAAGCAGATCGCGCCCCAGTTCTCCATCGCCCCGAACGCCTGGTCGGCGACCGCCACGAGGTCGAGCTTCGGGAGCGGGTAGGGGATGCGGAAGTACTCCTCGTAGGCCTCCAGGATGCGTCGCCCGGCGTGGACGGCGAACTCCCCCGCGGCGGCCCGACCCGGGGGGCCGAGCACCCGGACCGCGACGCGTCCTCCGAGGTCCTCGGCCCGGTCGAAGCGTCCGATCCCGAGGTAGAACAGGTAGGTGGACATGGGGGGCGTCGGCCGGAACGCCCACACCCGGTCCCCGTCCACGTCGCGCACGACCTCGGGGGAGGTGTTCGAGATGACCTCCAGGTCGGCGCGGGTGCGGACGGTGAGCCGGAGCCGCGCCCTGCGGTACGGTTCGTCCTGGCACGGGAAGATGCGTCGGGCGCCCACCGGCTCGCACTGGCTGGTGAGCACGAAGCCGTCCGCGTGCCGGCATCGGTACAGCCCGATCAGGTTCCCTTCCTTCACGGCCCCCGAGAAGTCGACCGACACCGGGGCGTGACCCTCCGGTTCGCCCAGCACGAGGCGGCCCGCGGAACGACGGTACTCGAACGGGAGCGGGGTCGTCCCCTGTCGGACGCCCTCGACCTCGAGTCCCTCGGCGTTGAGCTCGAGCGCCTGCGGCGGCGCCGGGGCGTCGAACTCGACGCGGCCGCGCCAGCGTCCGCCGTCGAAGTCGACCTCCAGGCTCAGCCGGTACTCCGCAATCTGGGGGCGTGGAGAAAAGCTCAACCGATCGCCTGCACTCGGTCGGGCCAGTCGGGTCCCTATCTTGAAGGTATACCGGCGCTCCCGCTCCGCGGGCCCCGCGAAGCCGGAAGTCCAACGTTAAATACCGACTCTCTGTCGGCACGCTGGCTGACGGCCAAAGCGGTGGGGAAACACCCGGTCCCATTCCGAACCCGGCAGTTAAGCCCACTGGCGTTCCGCACGGTACTGAAGTGCGCGAGCCTACGGGAAACGCGGAAAGCTGTCAGCCTCCCGGGACCGGGCAATCCCCCGAGCCGATAGGTTAATCGCGGCGCGCGGGTGGCGCGGTCTGTGCGGCTCGGGGCGCACATCGGCACCGCCGACGGCCTGGTCGAGGCGGTCCGTCAGGGTCGCGCGATCGGGTGCGCGTCGATCCAGATCTTCTCGAAGAGCCCCCAGATGTGGGCGGGGCCCCCGATCCAGCCCGACGCGGCGACGGCGTTTCGGGAGGCGGTGCGGGTCGAGCCCCGTCTCGCCACCGCCGTGCATCACGGCTACCTGATCAATCTCGGCTCCCCGAAGGCGTTCATGCTCCGCCGCTCGCGCACCGCCTTCCGCGACGAGATCGGGCGGGCCGAGCTCCTCGGCGTCGAGGGCCTGATCTTCCACCCGGGTGCCCACCTCGGGTCGGGTGCCGCGACCGGGCTGCGCGTCATCGCGGAGAGCCTCCGCGGCGCCCTCGAGGCGTATCCCGAGGGGCAGGTTCGGCTCCTGCTCGAGAACGCGGCGGGCCAGGGGACCGCCCTCTGCTCGACCCTCGAGGAGCTCCAGACGGTCCTGGGCGAGGTCGACCGTCCCGACCGGCTCGGCGTCACGCTCGACACCTGTCACCTGTTCGCCGCGGGGGTCGACCTCCGCACGGAGGGGGGGTACGGTACCCTCTGCGACCGGATCGACGGCACGATCGGGCGCTCCTCCGTGCGTGCCTTCCACCTGAACGACGCGAAGGCGGAGCTCGGCTCCCACCTCGACCGCCACGAGAACATCGGCAAGGGCCAGATCGGGCTGGCCGGGTTCTATTCCCTCGTCCGGGACCCCCGTTGGACGACGACCCCCGGCTTTCTCGAGACACCGCTCGACGACCGGGGGTACGCCCGGTACGCCGAGGACCTGGTGGCGCTGCGTTCGCTCCTCACCGGCGAGCGGCCGGCGCCTTCGCTCCCGCCCGCGGCCCCGGCGCCCACGACGCCCTCCTCCCGCCCGTCGCGCAAGCGACGCGCCGCCCCCCGAGGCGCTCCCCCGTCGCCCGCGGTCCGAACGCTCAAATAGACTGGCCCTGCTCGGCGCGCGGCGCATGGCGGACGAGGTGTCGGCCGAGACGTTCCGGTCGCTCGAGGCGAGGGCGCTCGAGATGCGGCGCGACATCCTGCGGATGACCCACGCCGCGGGGAGCGGCCATCCGGGCGGGAGCCTCTCGGTCTGCGACCTGGTGAACGCCCTCGTCTCCCAGGAGCTCCGGATCGACCCGGCGCGCCCCGACTGGCCGGAGCGGGACCGGCTGGTGCTGTCGAAGGCTCACGCGGCGCCGGCGCTCTATTCGGCCCTCGCCCTCCGGGGATTCTTTCCCCGGGACGAGCTCCTGACGCTGCGCCAGCTCGGGAGCCGGCTCCAGGGCTTCGCCGACCGGAACAAGCTTCCGTACGTCGAGGCGACCAGCGGTTGCCCCGGCCAAGGGATCGGCATGGCGGTCGGGATGGCGCTCGCCGCGCGCCTCGGACCCCACCCTTTCCGGACCTACGCGATCCTCGGGGACGGCGAGTGCCAGGCGGGCCCGACGTGGGAGGCCCTGATGGCCGGCGGGCACTACCGGCTCGCCCACCTGGTAGTGATCCTAGACCGGAACCTCTACGAGACCGACGGTCCGACCGAGTCGATCCTGGGGGTCGAGCCGATCGCCGACAAGTTCCGGGCGTTCCGCTACCACGCGCTCGAGATCGACGGACACGACTACCGCCAGATCCTCGCCGCGTTCGCCGAGGCCCGTCGGACCGCCGACCGCCCCACCGCCATCATCGCGCGCACGGTCAAGGGCAAGGGGGTCTCGTTCATGGAAGGGAGCCCCGCCTACCACGCCCAGCCGCCGACCACCGCCGAGCTCGAGCGCGCGCTCGCGGAGCTCGGCGCTCCGCCGGGAGTCGCCCGATGAGGCCGGGGGGCAGCGCAGAGAGCCTGCGGGACGCCTACGGGAGGACGCTCCTCGAGCTTGGGGAGAAGGACCCGACCCTCGTCGTCCTGGACGCCGACCGCTCCGGCTCGACCCGGACGATGCCGTTCGGCCAGAAGTACCCGGACCGGTTCTTCAACGTCGGGGAGATGGCCCCCACGATGATGTCCATCGCCGCCGGGCTCGCGCTCTCCGGACGGGTCGCCTACGCGAGCACCTTCGCGGTCTGGGCGGCCGGCCAGGCCTACCACCACGTGCGGCAATCGATCTGCTACAACCGCGCCAACGTCAAGATCGTCGCGACCCACGGCGGTCTCCTTACCGGCGGGGACGGGGGCCCCCACCAGATGGTGGAGGACATCGGGCTGATGCGGGGCCTCCCGGGGATGACCGTCATCGTGCCGGCGGACGCCCCGACGACCCGGGCCGCCACCCTCGCGGTCCACGGGCACCCCGGGCCCGCCTACGTGCGACTGAGCCGCGAGAGCCTGCCGGTCGTGACCGACGGGTCGTTCCAGCTCGGGAAGGCCGCCGAGCTCCGAGCCGGCAGCGACCTCACGGTCGTGGCGGTCGGCGCCCTGGTCGCCCGCGCGCTCGCGGTCGCCGAGGAGCTGGCCCGGGTCGGGGTCTCGACCCGGGTGCTCGACTTCGCGTCCGTCAAGCCGTTCGACGAACCGGCCCTCCTGCGGGCCGCCCGCGACACCGGCGCGATCCTGGTGCTCGAGGAGCATTCGGTCCTCACCGGGGTCGGCGCGCTCGTCGCGTCCACCACGTCGGAAAACTATCCGGTGCCCGTGCGTCGCGTCGGCGTCCCGGACGTCTTCGGCGAGTCCGGTGAGCCGTGGGCCCTGCTCGACCGCTACGGG
>JASHTC010000217.1 GCA_030040755.1 Thermoplasmata archaeon
CCACCGCGCCAGCCCGTTGCCGGCGGCGTCGACCGCGGAGGTATACCCCAGCTCCCGCGCTAACCGCACGAACTCGCGCACCGCGCCCCCCTCGCGGCCCGTCGGGCTGTACGGCCGGAGGAGCCGGAGCAGGGCGGTCGATTCATCCACGGCCGATGACCTCCTCGACCGCGTCGAGGCCCGCCCGCAGGTCCTCCTCGTCGATCACGAGCGGCGGGATCAGCCGGAGCACGGTCGGTCCGGCCGGGATGGCGAGGAACCCTCGCTCCTCCAGCCGGGCCAGGTACGGGGCGACCCGCTCCCGCATCTCGATGCCGACCAGGAGTCCGAGGCCCCGGACCTCCCGTACCTTCTCGGGGGGAAGGTGGGAAAGGCGCTCCCGGGCCATCGAGCCGAGGCGCTCCGCGCGCTCCGCCAGCCGCTCGCGGACGGTCACCTCGAGCGCGGCGACCCCGGCCGCGCAGGCCAGCGGGGAGCCCCCGAACGTGGAGTGGTGGCTCCCGCGGAAGCGGGCCTGCACCGCCTCGGTCGTGATGGTCGCGCCGATGGGGACGCCGCCGGCGAGGGACTTCGCCAGCGTGAGCACGTCCGGTACGACCCCCCATCGCTCGAAGGCGAACATGCGACCGGTCCGGCCGAGCCCGGTCTGCACCTCGTCGAAGGCCAGCAGGCTGCCGGTTTCCGTCGCTCGACGGCGGGCCGTGGCCAGGAACTCGGGGGTCGCGGGATGGACCCCTCCCTCTCCCTGCACCGGTTCGAGGAGCACCAGCGCCGTCGTCTCGTCGACCGCCGCGCGCAGCGCGTCCGCGTCGTTGTACGGAACGTGCACGAACCCGGGGACGAGGGGCTCGTACCCGTCGCGGAACTCCTTTCGCCAGGTGGCGCTGAGGGAGCCCATCGTCCGTCCGTGGAACGCTCGCATCGCGGCCACGACCCGGGAGCGGCCGGTCGTCGCGCGGGCGAACTTGATCGCAGCCTCGACCGCCTCGGTCCCGGAGTTGGAGAGGAACACCCGGTCCAGCGCGGGGGGCAGGAGAGCGGTGAGGCGCGCGAGGAACTCCGTGCGGACGGGGACCTCGTAGCCGGAGCCCAAGAAGAGCAGCTCCGCGGCCTGGCGCTGGACCGCCCGGACCACGTCCGGATGCGAGGCGCCCAGGTTCCCGACCCCGTGCGAGGCGCCCAGGTCGACATAGCGCCGGCCCGAGGCGTCCCAGAGCGAGGCCCCCTCCCCGCGCACGATCGTGAGCGGGGGCCGCGAGGAGGGGACGAAGGAGAGCGAGGCCGGCCGCTCGGCGACGGGGGTCATCGGAAGACGGTCCCCCCGCCGTCCAGCGCACGGGCCACCGGCGACGGGCCCTGCGACGAGGCGATCACGACCCGGCGGACGCCGCCCCGAAGCGCCTCCTGGGCGGCCAATACCTTCTTGCGCATCCGGCCGGCGGCGAGAGGGAGGACCTCGTCCAGGGAGGCTCGGTCGACCTCCCGGACGATCGTCGACGGGTCGGCCGGCTCGCGCAGGAGTCCCGGAACGTTGGTGAGGAGCACCAGGTCGGAGGCCCCCAGCGCCACCGCGACGGCGGCGGCCGCCCGGTCCGCGTCGACGTTGACGACCTCCCCCCGCGCGGTGACCGCCGGGGGACCGACGACGGGGACGAGGCCGGCGGAGAGGAGCGCGCGGAGGACCGTCGCGTCGACCGACTCGATCGTCCCCGACCAGTCCTCGGGGACCCGAAGGACCCGTCCGTCCACGACCTCGCGCGCCCCCTCCTTGCGGCGCGCCCGCAGCAGGCCGCCATCGACCCCCGAGAGGCCGACGGCCCGGACCCCCCGGGCCGCAAGGGCGGCCACGAGCGCGGTCTGGACCTTGCCGGCCAGCGCGAGGACGACGACCTCGAGGTGGGCCGGGTCGCTCTTGCGCGAGACGACCCCGCTCGGGGAGGTGTAGAATTCGGAGGGTCGCCCGAGCGCGGTCCCGAGGCGGTCGACCTCGTCGGACCCCCCGTGGACCAGGACGTAGTCGGACCGGCGGGCGAGGTCGTCCAGGGTCGGCGCGACGGCGTTACCGGCAGCGCCGCCGACCTTCACGACGAGCGTCATGGCCGCTATACCGGGTGGAGGCCGAGGAAATCCAGGGCCGTCGTCTCGGGAAAGCCGGCCCGTATGTTGAGGCACTGGACCGCCGCGCCGGCCGCCCCCTTCATCAGGTTGTCGAGCGCGGCGAGCGCGACGACCCGGGGCGTGTGCGGGTCGACGGCGAACCCGACATCGCAGAAGTTCGTCCCCTGCAGGATCTTCGGCTCGGGCTCCCGGAACCACCCGTCCGACTCGTGGACGATCCGCACGAACGGCTCGTCCCCGTACGCCGCGCGGTAGGCCCGCCAGAGCTCCTTCTCCTCCACGGGGCCCTTCGTGGGCACGTGGACGGTGGCGAGGACGCCCCGGACCGCCTCGACCGCGTGGCAGGAGAGGGCGACCGGCAGCCCGGTCTCCTGCTCGATCTCCGCGGTATGCCGGTGCCCCGTCGGGGCATAGGCGCGCATGACCCCGGAGCGTTCGGCGTGCTGCCCCGCGGGTCCGGAGTCCCGGCCGCTGGCGGAGGAGCCGCTCTTGGCGTCGACCACCACCGGGGGAGCGCCGACGAGCCCGGCCGCGACGAGGGGCCGCAGCGCGAGGATCG
>JASHTC010000218.1 GCA_030040755.1 Thermoplasmata archaeon
GGACAAGATGCTCGTCGACTCGATGGGCGACATCACGATCACGAACGACGGCGTCACGATCCTCAAGGAGGTCGACGTCGAGCATCCCGCGGCCAAGATGATCGTCGAGGTCGCGAAGACGCAGGACCAGCAATGCGGCGACGGGACGACGACCGCCGTCGTGATCGCCGGCGAGCTCCTCAAGCGCTCGGAGTACCTCCTCGAGCAACACGTCCATCCGACCGTCATCACCCGCGGCTTCCAGCTCGCCCTCCAGGAGGCCAAGCGCCTGCTCGAGGCCGAGATCGGCACCCCGGTCAAGGTCGACGACGAAGCGATCCTGATCGACTGTGCCACGACCGCGATGGGGTCGAAGGGGGTCTTCGGCTCCCGCGACAAGCTCGCGAAGATCGCGGTCAACGCGGTCCGCAAGATCGCCGAGCACCAGGGCAGCCGCGTCGTGGCCGACGTCGACCAAATCAAGGTCGAGAAGCGCCACGGCGGCACCATCGGCGACACCGAACTGCTGGACGGGATCCTGCTCGACAAGGAGCGCGGTCACCCGCGCATGCCGGACGAGGTGACGAACGCGAAGATCGCCCTGCTCGCCTCCTCGCTCGAGGTCAAGAAGACCGAGATCGAGAGCAAGATCAACATCAAGAATCCGGCCCAGATCCAGAGCTTCCTGGACGAGGAGGAGAAGACCTTCCGCCACATGGTCGACGACATCAAGGCGGCGGGCGCGAACGTCGTGGTCTGCCAGAAGGGCATCGACGACGTCGTCCTCCACTTCCTGGCCAAGGAGAAGATCTACGCCGTCAAGCAGGTCAAGGAGTCCGACCTGCAGAAGCTCGCCCGCGCCACGGGCGGCAAGATCGTCACCGGCGTCAAGGAGCTCACCGCGGCCGACCTCGGCACGGCGGCCAGCGTCCACGAGCGCAAGATCGGGGACGACCACATGACGTTCGTCACCGGGTGCGCGAACCCGCGCTCGGTCTCGATCCTCATCCGCGGCGGCACGGAGCACGTGACCCAGGAGGTCGAGCGCTCCCTCCACGACGCGCTGAAGGTCGTCTCGAGCGTCCTCGAGGATGGGGTCGTCTGCCCCGGCGGCGGCGCGACCGAGATCGACCTTTCCACCAAGCTCCGGAAGTGGGCCGGCTCGGTCGGCGGCCGCGAGCAGCTCGCGGTCGAGGCGTTCGCTCAGGCGCTCGAGTGCATCCCCTGGGCGCTCGCGGAGAACGGCGGATACGATTCGATCGACACCCTGATCCAGCTCCGCAGCGCCCACGAGGGCGCGAGCGCGAACAAGAACGTCGGCGTCAACCTGGCGGACGGCAAGGCCGCGGACATGTGGAAGCTCCGCGTGGTCGAGCCGGTCCGGGTCAAGCGCCAGGCGCTCTCCTCGGCGACCGAGGTCGCGTCGATGGTGCTCCGGATCGACGACATCATCGCCTCCAAGAAGTCCGCTCCGCCCGCGGCCGGAGCGGGCGGCGGCCACGACCACTAGGTCGACCCGGCCCACCCCTTCCGCCGCTCGATCCCCCGGAGAGGTCGGCGCGGCCTCGGGGGGACTCCTGCCGGGGCGGGATGACCGCCTAGGTTGAATACCGGTCGCAGGCTCTCCTCGCGCGACGGGGGTCCGCGACGAAGCTCACGGTGCTCGGCGGGGACGGGGCGTTTCCGAGCCCGGGCGGCGCGTGCAGCGGCTATCTGGTCGAACACGAAGATTTCCGCCTGCTGATCGACCCGGGGTACGCCACCTTCCCGCGGCTGGTGACCCAGGTACGGGCCGACCAGGTCGACGCCGTGCTGGTGAGCCACGGCCATCCCGACCACTGCGCCGACCTCAGCGCACTCCTCCGTGCCCGTACTCTGGGCTCGCGCCCACCCCCCTCAGCGCTGCCGGTGTACGCGCTGTCGGATGCGCTCGGGCCCGTGCTGGGGCTCGATCGGGTGGGCATGCTGGACCGCTCGATCGTCCGGCACGAGATCGAGCCGGGGAGCCACCTGACGATCGGGCCGTTCCACTGCGCCACCGCCCTGCTGCCCCACTTCCTCCCGAACGTCGGGGTGCGACTGAGCGCCGGCGGGCAGAGCCTGGCCTACACCGGCGACAGCGGGCCCAGCCCGAACCTCCTCCCGCTCGCCGAAGGCGTGGACCTCTTCCTCGCCGAGGCCACCTTCATCGACGACGAGGCGGAGGAGAGCGACGCCCCCTCCCTCTCGAGCGCCCGCCAGCGCGGGACGACCGCCCACCGCGCGGGGGTCCGACGGCTCCTCCTCACCCACATCTGGCCGGGCACGGACCGGGATGAGCTCGAGCACGCCGCCCGCTCGGAGTACTCCGGGGTCGTCGCCACCGCCGAGCCCGGGACGGTGGTCGACCTCGCTCCCCGGACCGGGCGGCACGAATCGTTCTAGCTCGACCCGAGCCGGCCGGCGGGGGTCGAAGGTTTCATAACGCGAGGCGGGTAGGCCGCCGGGCATGCGGACCAAGCAGGTCGAAGGGGTACTCCGCCTCGACGTGGTGGCGCTCGAGCCGCGTCCGGCCATCTACCTCGCCTACGACGGGCTGGCCGGCCTCAGCCAGCGCCCCATCCTACGCGACCTCGTGGACGAGCTCGCCCGCAAAGGGCCGGAGGACCTGACCAAATTCCTCGAGACCCTCCGGCGCCGTCACTCCGGGCAGGTTCACGTCTACTTCGCCGACTACGTCAGCTACGGGATCGGGGGCGGAGACGCCACGTCGGAGTTCTTCCTCGGGACCTTCCTCGTCCTCCACGAGCCCGCCCGCGCCGCGGCCGACGGGCCCGCCGTGCCGGAGCACCTCGCCCTCTTCCGTCCCGGTGGGGTGGAACGCCTCTCCCTCGAAGGGGTCGGCGCCTAGCGCGGGCTTCGCAAGAACCATCTGCTAGCCCTCGTCTCTCGGAACGGGCCGGACCATGGAGGAGACCCCCCTCGAGCACGAGCGCCGTGCCAAGGTGGCCCGGTGGCGAAGCGAGGGCCGCGAGCCGTACCCGTGGTCGTTTCCGGGCCGAGCCCCGACGGAAGAGGTGCGGGCCCGGTGCGCGACGCTCTCCGCCGGGCAGGAGGCCGAGGGGGCGCCGGTGCGGGTGGCGGGGCGCCTCCACGCCCTTCGGGTCCATGGCGGCACCGCCTTCGCCGACATCGACGACCTGGCCGGCTCCCTGCAGTTGATCCTCCGGGCCGACGTCCTCGGGGAAGAAGCGTACCGCGCCTGGAGGAGCGACCTCGACTCCGGCGACCTGATCGGGGCTGAGGGCCGGCCGGCCCTCTCCCGGCGGGGAGAGCCGTCCCTCGTGGCGGGCCGGCTCGAGCTCCTCGCCAAAGCGATCTCGCCGCCCCCGGAGAAGTTCCACGGACTCCAGGACGTCGAGGAGCGACTGCGGCGTCGCTACCTCGACCTCCTCTCCTCCGCCGAGAGCCGAGCGCGGTTCCGCGCCCGCTCGCTGCTGGTACGCGAGACCCGCCGCTTCCTGGACGAGGCCGGCTTCCTCGAGGTGGAGACGTCGGTCCTCGTGCCCGTCGCCGGAGGGGGGACCGCCCAGCCGTTCACCACCCGCTCGAACTACCTCGGCGAGGAGGTCCGTCTGCGGATCGCCCTCGAGCTGGCGCTGAAGCGGCTGCTCGTCGGGGGGCTCGAGCGGGTCTACGAGATCGGCAAGTGCTTCCGGAACGAGGACCTCGACGTCACCCATTCGCCCGAGTTCACGATGCTCGAGGCCTACTGGGCCTACGCGGACTACCAGGACATGAAGGGCCTCGTGGAGCGTCTCTACGCCCGGCTCGCCGCCCGGGCCGCCACCCTGCTGCCCGAGCTCCCCGCGGCCCAGGAGGCCGCGCGGTCGTTCGAGGCGGGGTTCCAGACGGTCGACTTCGTCGACGAGCTCGAGCGCCGGAGCGGCATCTCGCGGCTGCTCGAGCGTACCCCCGCGGAGCTCCGTGACTACGCCCGCGCGGCGGGCTCGACCGTCCCCGACGACTCCCCGCCCGGGGTCTTCCTCGACAAGCTGTTCGAACACCACGTCGAGCCGCACCTCGTCCGCCCCACGTTCGTCATGGACTACCCGGCGGTCACGACGCCGCTCGCCAAGCGGCATCGCTCCCGGCCGGGGTTCGTCGAGCGGTTCGAGTTCTACTACCGGGGGATGGAGCTCGGGAACGCGTATACCGAGCTCAACGACCCCGACGAGCAGTTCCGCCGCTTCGAGGAGCAGCTGAACGCCCGGGCGGAGGACCGGTTCGTCTACGACGAGGACTTCGTCCAGGCCCTCCGGTACGGGATGCCCCCGGCGACGGGGATCGGCATCGGGGTCGACCGGATGGTGATGGCGCTCACCGGCACCGCCTCGATCAAGGAGGTCATCCTCTTCCCGCTGGTCCGCACGCGCACCCCGTAGTCTCCGGGCGCGCTCCTTATCGTCCCGCTGGTGGGATAACGTCCCGATGGCCGACCGATCGGTGCGGAGCCACGTCCCGCTCAGGCTCGACGGCCTCACCGTGGCCTACGGGGGTCGCCCCGCGGTCCAGGGGCTCTCGATCGAGGTCCGTCCCGGGGAGATCTACGGTCTGCTCGGGTCGAACGGCGCCGGAAAGTCGAGCACCATCAAGGTGGTCGCGGGCCTCGTGCGCCCCGCCGCCGGACGGGTCTCGGTCTTCGGGTTCGACCCGGTCACCGAGGGGGTGGAGGCCAAGGCCCGGATCGGGTACGTGCCCGAGACCTCGCTCCTCTACGAGTCGCTGACCCCCCGGGAGTTCCTCGAGTTCGTCGCGAGCGTGCGCCGTCTATCGCCGGCCCCGACCGCCGAGCGGGCGCAGGCGCTCATCGCGGCGTTCCGACTCGAGGAGGAGTACGACCAGCCGATCGCCACGCTGTCGAACGGCACCCGCCAGAAGGTCCTCCTCGTGGCCGCCCTCCTCCACCAGCCGCCCCTGCTCGTGCTGGACGAGCCGCTCAACCACCTCGACCCGCGGGCCGTCCGCCTGATGAAGGACCTGCTGACCCGCTACGTCGCCGACGGGGTGCGCGGGGTCCTCTTCTCGACGCACACCATGGAGGTCGCCGAGCAGCTGTGCACGCGCGTCGGCATCCTCGACCACGGCCTGCTGCGCGGCGAGGGGACGCTCGCCCTCCTCCGCGAGCGGGTCGCGCGGGGCGACGCGACCCTCGAGGAGATCTTCCTCGGGCTGACGGAGGAGGCGGGCGAGGTCCGGGCGGCGGTCGCCTCCCTCGAGAGGGTCTGAGATGGGTTGGAGGGAGGCCCTCCGGCTGAGCGGGACCGCCTTCACCGAGCTGTCGCTGCAGGCGATCTACGCGTTCCGTCAGGGGAACCTCCTGCCCGCCGCGACCCCGGGCGACCTCGTGCCGAAGGCGCGCCGGCGGGTGCTGCAGAGCAAGCTGATGGTCGCGGGGCTGCTCGGATTCCTGACGCTCGGGGCGGCCCTCATCCTGCACGACTCGTCCGTCGTGCTCGCCCGGGCCTTCCCGTACTATCTCTGGACGGGCGCCTTCGACACCGGGGTGATCACCGCCCTCCTCGGGCTGGACCTCGCCTTCCTGTGGTGGACCGGGC
>JASHTC010000219.1 GCA_030040755.1 Thermoplasmata archaeon
TCACGCTGTTCCGAAGTACCGGATGCGACGGGTTCCCCAGCGAAAAGCGGGCAGGTGACATAAACGCCGGGATTGGGTCTTGGTATTTACGGGTTGAGTAGGCGCCATTTTGCTCGCGGGTCCGGTCGGGGATTGGGCGACGCCCGAGCGGAGCGCGGCCGTAGGCCGGCGAAACGCGCTTATGCCGGATACCGTTACCCGAGGCCGCTGACTGCTGCATGGCGGACCTGCGGGACCAGACCCTGGCATTCCGGCTGCGCCGTGAATGGCCCGCCTACCTCTACCTGCTGCCCACGACCCTCGTGCTCCTCTTCCTCAACGCCTACCCCATCGCCTATACGATCTACATCTCGCTCACCGACTTCGGCACGGGGGGTCGCTTCTCCCTCCTCACCTACCACTACGTCGGGGCCGCCAACTACGTCTACGCCTTCACGGTCAACTCCTCGATCTCCTGGGCGCTCATCTACAACAGCCTGTTCTGGGCGGGGGGCTCGGTCGCCCTCTTCCTCCTGGTGGGCCTCGGCCTCGCCTCCGTCCTGAACCAGGACCTCCGAGGGAAGAGCGTCTACCGGACCTTGATCCTCCTCCCCTGGGCGATGCCGGCGTTCATCACGATCCTCATCTGGGCGAACATGTGGCAGGTCAACTACGGCATCATCAACGAGATGCTGGGGACGATCGGGGTCGCCCCGGTAGCCTGGCTCCAGCACACCGATACGGCGTGGGCCGCCCTCTTCATCACGAACGTCTGGCTCTCGTTCCCGTTCTACACGGTCGTCTTCCTCGCGACCATGCAGTCGATCCCCAAGGACCTGTACGAGGCGGCCTCGATCGACGGCGCGGGGATGTTCTCCAAGTTCGGGCGGATCACGATCCCTTACCTGATGCCGACGATCGTCTTCGTCGGGCTGATGGGTTTCCTCTTCACGTTCAACAACTTCTACCCGATCTACCTGATCACGAGCGGCGGACCGGGCCTCACGACCCAGATCTTCATCACGGAGTCCTACAACGACGCGTTCGGGGCGAGTCCGGCCTTCTCGACGGCCGCGATGTACTCGGTCCTGGACTTCCTGATCATCGTCGCGATCACCGTCGTCGTCATCTGGCGAACGAACCTGACCCGGAACTGGCTCAAATGAAGAAGCAACGCGGTCGCCGGGCGGTCCATCTCGCCAAGCGGGTGGCCTCGCACGTCGTCCTGATCGTCGCCTGCCTCTTCGCGCTCTTCCCGATCTACTTCATGATCGTCGCCTCCTTCTCGACGTTCCCGCTCGGGGCGATCTCGGCCAGCATCCTCATCCCGAGGGCGAGCCAGGTCACGCTCACGAGCTACAACGTCATCCTGATGGACCAGCATCCGAGCTTCGTGAGCATGCTCGGGAACTCCCTCATCTTCGCCGGCAGCGCCGCGTTGATCGGTCTCGGGCTGGCCGCCTTCACGGGGTTCGCGCTCTCCAAGTTCAACTTCCCCGGCCGGCGGACGTTCGTCTACTTCATCCTCCTCATCTCGCTGTTCCCATCGTTCGTGATGATCCTCCCGTTCTACCTCGAGTTCGCCAAGCTTGGCTGGATCGACACCTACCAGGGCCTCATCATCCCCTACTCGGCCGGGGCGGTCGTGTTCAGCGGCATCCTCGTCAAGAACTACATGGACTCCATCCCCGACGATATCGAGGAGGCCGCCCTCGTGGACGGTCTGGGCCGCACCGGCGCGTTCTTCCGGGTGCTCGTTCCGCTCTGCCTGCCGGTCCTCGGCCTGGCCGCGTTCCTCGCGTTCGTCGGCCCGTACACCGACTACGCCTTCGCCCACGTGTTCATCAACACGCCGAACCTCTGGACGCTCGCGCTGGGCCTGTATGACCTCAACTCGCCCGAAGGGCAGGGCGTGCAGAACTACGGGCTCGTCTGCGCCTTCGCGCTCGTGATGAGCCTGCCGATCGTCGTCTTCTACATGGCGTTCCAACGGTGGATCATCGGGGGCCTCACGCTGGGGGCCGTGCGCGGGTAGGTCCGCCGCCGGGAGGGGACATTGACGGGAATCCGATTGGAGCACGTCACGAAGCGGTTCAAGACCCAGGTCGCGGTGGACGACGTCTCGGCCCAGATCGAGAACGGGGAGTTCGTCGTCATCCTCGGGGCGTCGGGGTCCGGGAAGACCACGATCCTCCGCATGATCGCCGGGCTCGAGGTCCAGACGTCCGGCCACATCTACATCGGCGACATGCTGGTGGACGACTACGAGCCGCGGGACCGGAACATCGCGATGGTCTTTCAGAGCTACGCGCTCTACCCGCACCTCTCGGTCCGGAAGAACATTGGCTTCGGGCTCAAGGTGCGCCACGTGGAGCGTGGGGAGATCGACCGCCGCGTGAACGAGGTCGCGCAGCTCCTCGGGATCAGCGAGACGCTCGACCGGCGACCGTCGGAGCTGTCCGGGGGCCAGCGCCAGCGCGTCGCGCTCGGTCGCGCCATCGTGCGCGACCCGGAGGCGTTCCTGCTGGACGAGCCGCTCTCGAACCTCGACGCCAAGATCCGCTCCAGTGCGCGGATCGAGCTGAAGCGGATCCACCAGCAGCTCAAGCAGACGTTCATCTTCGTGACGCACGACCAGACCGAGGCGATGACCCTCGGGGACCGGCTCGCGGTGATGAACCATGGCCAGCTCCTCCAGTTCGACACGCCGGAGCGCGTCCTGAGCCATCCGGCCAGCCGCTACGTCGCCTCGTTCGTCGGGTCGCCCGAGATGGTTTTCCTGGACGGGTCGGTCGAGTCGTCGGGCGCCGGCTACGCCTTCCTGACGGGTCCCGTCCAGATCCCCGTCCGGGGGGTCGGCCGGGCCGGGCCGGTCACAATCGGCCTGCGGCCCTGGGACATCGCGGTCACGCGCGCCGCCGGCCCCGGGACGGTCCCCGCACGGGTCGTCGGGGTGGAGCGTCTCGGGTCCTCCGACCAGGTGTTTCTCGAGACCGCCGCGCCCGTCACCGGCGCCGGCGGCCTGCCGATGCCGCCGCTCACCCTGCGCGCGATGGTGCGGGCCTATGACTTCGAGATCGGCGACGCGGTGTTCGTCGCGTTCGACGCGGACCGCGCCCTCTTCTTTGACGCGGACGGCTCCCGGCTCGAGTCGATGAGCTCCCCCACGCGGCTGGGGTAGCGAACGAGGGGACGGATGGTCCGTCGACGGCCGCGGGAGGCCCCGGCACCGGCGGGAGAGGTAGACCAGTTTCGCCGCGTGAGGGGCCCTCGGGGCCTCACGAGTCTACGACTGTTGGGCCGGGGCCGCTCGGTCGCCCTCTCCGTTCGGTCGGAGCGTCCCCTCGAACTGACCCTGCGATTCGGTCCCGTGGGTCCCTCCGGGGCGCGGGGTCGCCCGCGGCGTGGCCTGCGTCGGACCCGGTTCGGGGCGCTCGAGGTGTGCCTCCGCGAGGACCCGGTGCAATTGACGGTACGTCGCGGGGGCGAACTCCTGTTCGAAACCCCGACCGAGGTTCCGCCCGGCAAGCTCCGTCGGCCGGAGCCGTGGGGCGCCCGGGCCTCCGGCGTCTCGCTCCCCCTCAAGTTCCTTCCCGATGAGCACGTCTACGGCGCGGGGGAGTTCTTCGGTCCGCTCGACCGGGTGGGCCGCGAGCTGCGGACGAGCGTCGCCGATGTCTACGGGCTGCCCAACGATGGGACCTACGTCACGTTCCCGTTCTTCTGGTCGACGCGCGGGTATGCCTTCCTCGCCGAGACCTGGGCGCCCGTTCGGGTCGACTTCGGGCAGCGGTACCTCGGCCTCGGGGAGGTCGACCTCCCGCAGGGCCCGCTCACGGTACGGCTGTTCTTCTCCCGGTCCCCGCGCGCGATCCTCCGCTGGTTCTGGGACCGTCGGGGGGCCCCGGCGATCCCGCCGCTATGGTCGTACGGTCTGTGGTACAGCCGGTGTGCCTACCGCAACCAGCGGGAGCTACTCTCGGTCGCCCGCCGCGTCCGGCAGCTCGGACTCCCCGCCGACGTCATCCATCTCGACCCGCCCTGGCTGGACCAACCCCTACCGGACGCGCTGTACGCGATGGGTCGCCGCCTCGGCCTCTCGCGGGCCGCGGTCGACCGCTCCGCCGAGGGAGACCCCGGGGACGTGCTGGCGGGACTCTCCGCAGGCGCCGCACGGCGCGGGCTGCGCGTGCCGTTCTACGGCGTCGGATGCACGTTTCGCTGGAATCATCGACGCTTCCCCGACCCCGCCGCGATGATCGGGCGCCTGCATGCCCAAGGGTTCCACCTATCGTTGTGGGTCAACCCCTACGTGCCGGCGCACACCCCGGAGTACCGGTACCTGCGGCGACGGGACCTCCTGGTCCGCCGGGGCGATGGCCAGATCGGGCTGCAGTTCGACCAACCCAGCCTCGACTTCGGCGGCGTGGACTTCTCGCAGGCGGCGGGGCGGCGGTGGTTCGCCGACCGGATCACCGACCTCGTGCGGCTCGGCGTCGATGTGATCAAGACTGATTTCGGGGAGGCCGTACCGGAGGACGGGTACGGCCGGGAGGTCGGGGCGCCGGCGATGCACAACCGGTTCGCGACCCTCTTTCCGGAAACCGTGTTCAAGGCCGTCCGGGCCGCCGGGCGCGAGCCGATGGTCTGGGGTCGCTCCGGGGGACTTGACATCCACCGGTATCCCGTACAGTGGGGGGGCGACCCGCGAACGCACCCGCGGGACATGGGCGCCGCGCTCCGTGGAGCCTTGAGCTACGCCGCCTCCGGGGGGGCGTTCTCCAGCTTCGACTCCGGAGGGTTCGGGGGGCAGCCTTCTC
>JASHTC010000220.1 GCA_030040755.1 Thermoplasmata archaeon
GCGGTCGAGTGGGCCCGGTACGGGATCCGCGTGAACGCGGTCGCGCCCGGGCCGATCCGCACGCGCGGGACCGACGAGCGGCTCTGGGTCTCCGACGAGCTCGTCCGGCGGATCGAGGCCGGGGTCCCGATGCGTCGGTTCGGTACCGTCGACGAAGTGGCCGACGCCGTCCGCTTCCTCGTCAGTCCCCGGGCGTCCTACATCACGGGCCAGGTGCTCGCGGTCGACGGAGGCCAGTGGCTGGGCCGTGGCGTCCTCGATCTCCTGGAGTCCCCGGACCCCGGGTCAGCCGGGCAGAGTGGGTCGTCGCCAGCGCGCGGATCATCTCCTCCAACGGCGGCGCCGGCTGGCTCGCGGAGGCGGACGACACGTCGAGCAGTACGACCGGCTCGCCGTCGTCCGGCACCCTGAACCCGTGCTCCATCGACGGGGGGAAGTAGTACGAGTCCCCCGCCCGGGCGGGATGCTCGCCCTGACCGCTGACCAGCATCCCGGCTCCCGAGATGATGAGCCCCAGCTCGGGGAAGGGATGGGCATGGACCTGGAACCGCGTCGCCGGAGCGATCCGGTAGAGCACGAGGTCGATCCCGGACCCGTCGACCAGGCGCCGGATCCGGACGCCCGGAGCCGGGGAGCTCCAGGCGGGGGCCGACTCACTTCGGAACAGGTCCTGCATCGGGCAAAGCAACCGAGCGGGGCTATAAGTGACTGCCGAAGCGGGAGGGATCCGCCTCAGGAGACCGGGACGTTCCGTTCGAGCAAGAAGGTGAGCAGGAGGCCGACGTACTCATCGGGGGCCGTCACGTGCGGCGCGTGGCCCGCCCCCGGGATCTCCCGGATCGTGGGGTTCGCGAGGTCGCGGGCGAGGCTCTCCTCGATCCGACGGAGGAACCGGGGACTCTCGGCACCCACCGTCAGGAGGGTGGGAACGAGGGTCTCGCGCAGGGCTCCCGGGGCGGGTCGGAGAGCGTCCGGATCGCTGTACTCCTCGGCCCACCGGTCCATGTAGCCGGCGAACGAGCGACGCACCGGCTCCGGCAACCGTTCCCACGCCCCCGGCGTCGTCGAGAAGACCTCGACGACATTCCGAGCAGCTCCGGCGCGGTCCCCCCGACGTACCTGCTCCCGGATCTCCGCCACCCCGGTGCGGAACATCTCAGCCAGCCCGACCGTCTCGGGCTGGTCGGCGAGGAGACCGAAGAACGGCGGCTCGTGGAGCGAGAGGCTGCGGACGAACTCGGGCCGTTCCGCGGCGAGCCGGAGCGCCACCGCCGCTCCATAGGAGTGGCCGACCACGTGCACGGGGTAGAAGTCGGTCGCCTCCAGCAGGGCGGCCAGGTCCTGGGTGTCGGTCGCGACCGGGGATGCGCGCGGACCGGGGCTGCTGCCTCCGAAGCCGCGGCGGTCGTAGGTCAGCACCGTCAAGCCCCGAGCGAGGCCGGGGACGACGCGTGCCCAGGTGGAAGAGTCGACGAGCGAGCCGTGGACCAGTACGGCCGGGTCCCCGCGGGTGCCGTGCTGGTCGTAGTGGAGCTCGACCCCCCGAACCTCGACCGTGGGCACCGACGCCTCCTCCCTCGCGCCGGCCGACCCCGGGCCCCGACTTAGCCGCTTGGGTCGGCGGGCGGTCGGACCCGGAACCGTTTAGAGAGCTCCACCCGTCCGCGGATGCCTCATGAGCCACATCTTCCAGCGCCCGCTCTGTGAGCTCGGAGTCGCCTTCGACTATGCCTTCCGCCCGCTGGTGGGAGGGCCGGACGCCGCGTCGGGAGGCGGCTGCGACGAGCGACCCCATCGCGTCGAGCTGTACTCAGCGGCGGCCGACCCGGAAGCGGCTCCGGAGGACTGGCGCCCGTTCTCGCTGTGCGCGGAGCATGAGGGCCAGCTCCGCATGTGCGATGCCCGCCTCACCGCATCGGGCCGCCCGTCGCGGTTCCGTACCGGCCCGCCCCGCACGGCGAGGGTCTAAAGCCCGACGGGGTTGCGGGGGACATGAACGAGCCGATCCCGACCTCCCCGAGCGCGGGGTACCGGCTGAGCCAGGGTCCGCGGATCCCCTGCCTCGGGCTGGGCGTCTTCCAGGTCGAACCGGGCGCCACGACCCGCCAGGCGGTCCGCTGGGCGCTGGAAGCGGGGTATCGGCACATCGACACCGCGAAGCTCTACGAGAACGAGGAGGACGTCGGCGTTGCGTTCCGGGAGAGCGGGCTCCCGCGGAGCGACGTGTTCATCACCACCAAGCTCTGGCACTCCGACCACGGGTTCGAGGAGGCCCAGGCGGCGTTCCGGGCGAGCCTCGGCCGGCTCCAGCTCGGGTACGTCGACCTGTACCTCATCCACTGGCCCACCGCACCCTCCCCCGAAGCGCGGCGGGACTCCTGGCGCGCCCTCGAACGGATCCAGACCCAGGGCCTGGCCCGGGCGATCGGCGTGAGCAACTACACCGTCCGGCACCTCGAGGAGCTTCGGGAACACTCGGACGTCGTTCCTGCCATCGACCAGGTCGAGATGCATCCGTTCGTCTACGACCCCGAGCTGCTGGCCTACTGCGCACGCCACGGGATCCGAGTCGAGGCCTACTCGCCCCTGACCCGGGGCCGCCAGCTCGGCCATCCGGCGTTCGCCGAGGTCGCCCAGGCGCACGGTCGGTCCCCGGCCCAAGTGCTGATCCGCTGGGGCCTCCAGCACGGCATGGTCGAGCTCCCGCGCTCGATCCGGCAGGAACGGATCCGGGAGAACGCTCAGGTGTTCGACTTCTCGCTCAGCGCGGAAGAGATGCAGGGCCTGGATGCGCTCCGGGGCGGTCCGCGCGTGACGGTCTGGGACCCCGAGCGCATCCCGTAGCAACCCGGGTCCACCGGCGGGCTGGGGCCTCCACCGGCCCTCGACCTCCGCCTCCCGCCGCGCGTCCGGCCGCGTGCCTTAATATATTCACGTCGATGAACGCGCTGGGTCAAACGATGGTTAGCGTCGAGGTCGCCCACGAGAAGTGCACCGGATGTACCCACTGTCGCGACGTCTGCCCGGTGACGGTCTTCGAGATGCAGCCCCGTGAGAACTGGCCGGACGTGGTCGACGACCCGGCGGTCGCGGCCAAATTCCAGTTCCGTGCGGAGAAGTCTGCGGTGATCCACGGACCCGACTGCATCATGTGCGAGGCATGCCTCTTCGAGTGCGAAGGGGAGTGCATCACGATCGTCGACGACGAAGGGAACGTCCATCAGTCGACCTACAAGTAGGTCGGCCGCTCCGGTCGAATCGGGCCGTACGCCGTTCTCCCGCCACCCGTTCGACTCTCCCCGGACCCCGTCGGACTCCGGGACCGCTGTCGGGACGAGCGGCTCGCCGCCTGTGTGGGGGGGCCCGTCCGCGCGGGCCCTGCGCCGAGCCGGAGGTCGCGAACTCGCCAGACCCCCCCGCCGCTTCCCCCGGCCGACCTCGTGCGGGCCCGCTCGGGAGGAGCGGCCCTCGGGACGGCGGAGCCGGGCAGGAAGGTCCGGTGCGGAGGAGGGCGCTAGAGCAGGCCCTCTTCCATCACCTCGACCGACTCGACGTGGGGGACCTTGGCGAGCGCCTGTTCGGTCGAGTCGAGCAGGCCCCCGGTGTCGGCCATGACGACGGAGACGAGGAGCGCCTTCAGCCCGAACGCGATATCCTTCACCTGCATCCCCCGGACGGTCACGCCCGCCGGGAGCGTGGCCCGCACCCCCTCGGCGACGGCCCTCATGTCCGTCTCGACGCTCTGCGGCATCAGGCGGAACAGCACGGCGACCTGGCCCATGGGCCCTGCCTACGGCCCCCGGAACCCGCACTTCGGGCACGTGAATCCCACCGACTGGTCCCGGCAGCGCGCGCACCGCCCGATGATGACCTCGCCACAGGAGGGGCACGGGAACTGCGTCGCCCCGAGGCTCGGGACCGCGCGGCCACAGGAGGTACACCGGAGGTCGGCTTTGGACTGCATGGAGCCAGCGTCCGGTGCGCGCTACTTCTTCGTCGCGCCGCGCCGGCGCGCGCCCACCCGGGCGGCGAATATAAAGAGGACGCCGATGAACACCACCGCGCCCGTCACGTACCAGATCGTGTAGTCCGGCGCGGGCCCAGGAATGTAGAACGACTGCTCGTACGTCGTCGACCCGTTCGCGAAGCGCAGGAGACCGTGGGTCTGGAGGAGCGAGATCGTGAAGGTGTGCCATCCGGTCGACAGGCCGGTCGTCGCGTAGCTGAACGAGAGGTTGTAGCTCCGGTGCGCGAGGAGGGAAGGCACGCTCACGTTCCCGACCTGGCTCCCGTCGAGGTCGACCAGCACCACGAAGGACTCCACGGTGACGTTGGTGGGATTCACGATGATGGCCGCCACGACGTACGGCTGGACGACCTGCACCGTGTAGGTGAGGTTGAGCGTCTCGTTGCTCGTCCCGAGGACGCTGATCAGCTCGACGCTGATGGTGAGCGTCTGCGCGATCGACCCCACGGTGAGGAGCGGACGGCCCGGGACCCCTGCGAGCAGGGCGGCGGAGGTCGGGGTGATCGACACCCCCGTCGGGTTCGGTCCGGTGACGCTCGCGTCGTACGTCAGGTTCCCGATGATCGTCCCGTTGGGCGCGACCGCGGGACCGCCGGTCGCCTCGATGAGGTAGCGGGAGGTCGCCCCGGTCGCGAGGACGGTCGGGCCGGTGATGTTCCCCTGGACGGGGCTGCTGGAGGCGGGAGCGAGCCCGTGGTCGCTGGCCGTGGCGGAGGCGAGCCCGACCCCGGTCCCGACGATCATGAGGAGCGCCAGCAGCCCGACGACCCACCGCCCGCTCATCGCCGGGTCCACCGGCGGGTGCGCCACCACCGCCAGGTCATCAGACCGACCGCCAGCGCGATGGCCGGAACGAAGACGAGCACCGGGATGACCCACGTCGGGAGCGTCGACGGGGCGGGCCCGACGTTCGGCCCGGTGACGGTGAGCAGCGGCGCCCCGTGGGTGCTCTGGGGCGCGACGCTCACGGTGGGCACCGCGAGGGAGATCGTCTGCTGGGCCGCCCCGCTCGAGTTGAGCACCGAACCGGCGACCGTGACCGAGCCGGGGAGCAGGAAGATCGACCCGAGGGCGGTCAGGTTCACGTAGTACGTCGTATTCGAGCCGGCGTCCGCGTTCACCGGCCCGGTCACGTTCCCGAGCGTGAGGGTCTCCAGGCGGGCCGTCCAGCCGAGGTCCGTCAGCCGGTACTGGTTGACGATCGTGAGGTTGACGAGCTCGAAGGCGTTCCCCGGGTTCGCGACGTAGAACGGCACGAGGGCGCTCCGGAGGGAGATCTCCGCGGGAAGGGTCGTGGAGGCCCCCATCCCGAGCCCGAAGTACGGGACGACGTTCACGACGGGGGCCGGCGAGACCGACCCGACCGAGAGGCCGGTCGACGTCTCGAGGTCGATGACCACGAGGGGATGGGCGACGACCGTCCCGACCGGCACCGTGATGGTCACCTCGATCGTCACCGTGTTGCCCGCCGGACCCGGGGTAAGGGTGACGTTCCCGACGTCGAAGGCGAACGTCCAGTACGACGGCGAGCCGACCGCGTGTACGGTCACCGGCAGGTTTCCGACGTCCCGCACGGTGAACTGGAAGGTCGCCTTCCCCCCGCCCGCCACCGTGGCGGAGGTCGCCCCGACGATCGTCCCCGTGACGCGCTGGCTCCACTGGTAGGCGAGGCTGACGTTCACCGCGACGTTCCCGGTCCGCACCGAGAAGCTGGTGAGGGAGGTCGCTTCCGTGATCAGCCCGTGCGGGCTTCCCGAGGAGTTGGCGGCGACGGAGTAGGTGCCGATCGGCAGCGCGATCTCGAGCGACGAGCCGATGCCCACGCTCGTGTACTCGACCTGGGCGCCGGCGGCCCCGCGGAGGACCACCGTCGCCGGGGCGAGTCCCGAGATCGTGTTGTTCGGGCCGTTCACGGTCAGGATCACGGTGTAGGTCGACGCGAGGACGAGCGCCACGGCGGCCGCCCCGGGCACCGCGACGGCCTGAGTGAGCACGGCGAGCGGGTGGGAGCTTCCCCCGGC
>JASHTC010000221.1 GCA_030040755.1 Thermoplasmata archaeon
CCCATCCGTCATGGACGAGCAGTCGCCGAGTCGGAGCGGGGGGGCGACGACGGGTAGGTGCAGGAGCTTCTCCCGGGAGAACTTCTTCTCGTAGAACTGGGCGTTCGGGTTCGCGTTGGCGAACCGGTGGTTCTTCTCGCTGACGGCGGCCATCTGCGCCTCGGTGGTGCCGTACTCGAGCTGGTGGCGCTGGGCCACCATCGCGAAGAACGGAGGGGCCGTGGCCCCGTGCGGGCCGTCCCAGGGACGGTCCATAACGCACCCCATCGCGCTGTTCGCCTCGGCCATGGAGGGGAGGTTCATCTTCTCGACCCCGACCGCGACCGCGACGTCCGAGAGGCCGGACGCGATCGCCGCATACGCCGAACGGATCGCCGACTGCCCCGACGCGCAGGCGAGCTCGGTGCGCTGCAGGATGCGGCTCGGACGCAGTCCCATCTGCTCGGCCGCGAGCGGCGCGACATGGGACTGGAAGGCGAACCGCTCGGGCTCGGCCGCCCCGACGAACAGCGAGTCGACCTCCTCGGCCCGCAGCTCGGGTACCGCCCGGAAGAGGGCGGCTCCGACCTCCTGGGCCAGCTCGGCCCACGTCGCCGCTCGGACCCCGAACTGGGTCGTGACCCCCCCGACGACCGCGACGTTCCGGACGTTCATCGGGCGACCCTCCGTACGGCCTCGGCGACCCGGTCGCCGGTCGCGGTGGTCGTCGCCGTGCCCCCCTGGTCGTACGTTCCCGAGCCCCCGTGGGCGAGCACGTCCGCCAGCGCCCGGTCGAGGCGGTCCGCCTGGCCGAGGAGGTGGGGGTCCGCGTGCGTCGACCCGAGCCAGCGGAGCAGCTGCTCGACCGCGAAGAACGTGGCGAACGGGTTGACCTGGTTCTTGCCGGCGTACTTCGGGGCGGAGCCGTGCACCGGCTCGAACATCGCGTGGGAGGCCCCGATGTTGCCGCCCGCCGCGAACCCCATCCCGCCCTGGAGGACGGAGGCGAGGTCGGTGACGATGTCGCCCATCATGTTGGTGGCGACCGCGACGTCGTAGTGCTCGGGGTTGCGCACGAGCCACTGGGTGAAGGCGTCCACGTAGGCGTTCTCCCGCTCGACGTCGGGGTACTCCCGCCCGACCTCCTCGAAGACCTCGCGGAAGAACCGGCATCCCTCCAGCACGTTCGCCTTGTCGATGCAGGTGACGCGCCGGACCCCGTCCTCGGGAGCGCCGCGGGGCCGCTGGCGGGCCAGCTCGAAGGCGTAGCGGATGACCCGCTCCGCGCCCTTGCGGGTGATCACGCGGGTGTCGATGACGACCTCGGTCGCTCCGGCGCGCTTGAGGCGTCCGCGGGCCGGCGTGTAGAGGCCCTCGGTGTTCTCGCGGACGATCACCAGGTCGACCTTCGACGGGGGCCAGACCTCGCGGTACTGCCCGCTGATCCGGTGCGTGACCCCGGGGTAGAGACGGCACGGACGCACGTTGGCGTACAGGTCGAGTCCCTCCCGAAGTCCCAGCACGAGCGCCCGGCCCGCGATGTCCCCGTTCGGAAGGACCGCCCCGGGCCAGCCGACCGCCCCGAGGAGGATCGCGTCCGCCCGGTAGGCGGCGGCCTCGGCCTCCGGCTCCCATTCGCGGCCGGTCCGCAGGTAGTACTGCCCCCCGCCGGGATACTCGGTCGTGCGCCACGGGGCCGGGCCTCCTTCGGCGAGCGCGCCGAGGACCTTCAGTCCCTCGCGGACGACCTCGGGTCCGGTGCCGTCTCCCGGAAAGACCGCGACCTCGTAGCCCGCGTCCTTCATGGGACCGCCCCGGCGGCGGCCTTGCGGTGCTCGAGCTCCAATCGGACCTTCTCGACCAAGCCCCCCACCTCGAGGAGCTCGAGGAGGTGTTGGGGGAGGGGAGGGAAGCGGACGGCGGCGCCGCTCCGCAGGTTCGTCACCCGCCCCGCCCGCATCTCGATCCGGGCGGTGTCGCCTTTCTCGAACAGCGCGCGGACCCCCCGCGCCTCGATCGTGGGGATCCCGAGGTTGATGGCGTTGCGGTAGAAGATGCGGGCGAACGAATCCGCGACCACCGCGCCGACCCCGATCGCGCGCATCGCCTGGGGGGCGTGCTCGCGGCTCGAGCCGCAGCCGAAGTTCTCGCCGGCGACGATGAGGTCGCCCGGCCGGGCCCCGTCGGCGAACTCCGGGAGCGCGATCTCGAAGACGTGCTTCTTGAGCTCGTCCGGGTCGATGATCGTGAGGTACTTCCCGCCGATGATCCCGTCGGTGTCGACGTCGTCGCCGAGCACCCAGACGCGCCCCTCGATGACGTCCTTCATCGGGGACTACATCATCTCCCGAGGGTCCGCGAGCTCGCCTCGGATCGCCGCGGCCACGGTCGCGGCCGGCGAGAGCAGGTAGATCCGGGCCTGCTTGGCGCCCATGCGGCCCGGGAAGTTCCGGTTGGAGGACGACGCGCACACCTCCTCGGGAGCGAGGATCCCCATGTTGCCCCCGAAGCAGGCGGAGCAGCTCGAGTTCGTGAAGACCGCTCCGGCCTCCGTGAAGGTCTGGATGATCCCCTCGTCCAGGCACTGCTGGTAGATCTTGGTCGATGCGGGCGAGACGATGAACCGGACGCCGGGCGCGACCCTCTGGCCCTTCATCAGGGCCGCCCCCTCGCGAAGGTCCTCGATCCGCGCGTTCGTGCAGGAGCCGAGGAAGACCTGGTCGACCTTGACGTGTTCCCGGACGACGTCGGGGAGCGGGCGGACGTTGTCGGGCGAGTAGGGGCAGGCGACCATGGGCGGCATCCCGTCGACATCGATGTCGACCCGGCGCTCGTAGGCCGCGTCCGCGTCCGGCTGGACCGGATGCATCGGATGCTTGGCGATGGGCGCCAGGTAGTCGTAGGTCGTCTGGTCGGGCGCGACCATCCCGGCCTTGGCCCCCATCTCGGTCGTCATGTTGCAGATCGTGAACCGCTCGGGCATGGACAGCCCCGCGATGGTGGGGCCGGAGAACTCGACGGCCTTGTACGTCGCGCCCGTCGTCTTGACCTCGCCGAGGATGCGGAGGACCAGGTCCTTGGCCGTCACCCCCTTGCCGAACCGCCCGCGCACCCGCACCTGGAGCGTGGGGGGGACCTTGAGCCACAGCTGTCCGAGCGCGAGGACCGCGGCCATCTCGGTCGGCCCGACGCCGGCGGCGAACGCGCCCATCGCGCCGAGCATGTTGGTGTGGGAGTCCGTCCCGACCGCCAGGTCGCCCGGCACGACCCAGCCGTTCTCGGCGAGGATCTGGTGGCAGATCCCATGGTTTCCGACGTCGTAGAAGTGCGGCAGGTGGGTCTCGGCCGCGAACTTGCGCAGGATCCGGTGGAGGACCGCCGCCCCTTCGGTCGACGCCGGCACCCAGTGGTCGATGGCGATCACGACCCGGTCGGGGTCCCACACCCTCTCCGCCCCCATCTGGTGGAACGGAGCCACGGTCTGGGCGCCCTGCTCGTGCATCATCGCGAGGTCGACCTTCCCCTCCACGATCTGCCCGGGGACGACGTGGTCGAGCCCGCCGGCCCGCGCCAGGAGCTTCTCCGCGAGGGTCGCCCCGTGCCCGTTCGACCCCGTCACGTCCTCACCGGCTTGATCCCGACCGCGTCCACGAGGACCCAGAAGTCCTCGTCCGATAGCCCCGGGCGCTCGAACAGGCGCCGGTAGGCGTCGAGGAACGAGCGCAACTCTTCCTTCGACCGTCCCTCGGTCTCCGTCTTGACTCGGTTGAGCAACTCGACCAGGACCGGGTCGGGGGCGCTGATCCCCCGTTCCTTCAGCTTCTCCACGAGCGCCGCCTTCCCCGTGTGCTTTCCGAGGATCATCTGGCGCTGCCGGCCCACGCGGTGGGGTTGGAGGGGCTCGTAGGTCAGCGTGTGCGCGAGGATGCCGTGGGTGTGGATCCCCGCCTCGTGCGAGAAGGCGTTGTACCCGACCAGGGCCTTGTGTACCGCGATCGGGACCCCCGAGAGCTCTTCGACCAGACGGGAGAGCTCGTACAGCCGCTCGGTCTGGATCCCGGTCCGTACCCCGTAGAGCGACTCGAGGGAGAGCACGACCTCCTCGAGCGAGGCGTTTCCCGCCCGCTCGCCGAGACCGTTGACGCAGACATGGGGGGCGCGCGCCCCGCACTCCATCGCCGTGAGCGTGTTCGCCGTCGCCAGACCGAAGTCGTTGTGGCAGTGGACCGAGAGGTCCTTCGGGCGGACGCGCCGCTGGAACTCCTTGAGGTACCAGCGGAACGTCAGGGGCGTCATGATGCCGACCGTGTCCGAGACGACCACCCGGTCGGCCCCTTCCTCCTGGGCGGCGCGGTAGAGCCTCCCGACGAAGTCGAACGGGGCCCGGACGGTGTCCTCGGTGACGAAGGCGACGTGGAGGCCGGCGGCTTTCGCCTGGCGGACCGTGCTCCGGCTGGCCGCGAGCACCTCCTCTTGGGTCATCCGGAGCTTGTAGCGCAAGTGGACGTTGCTGGCGGCCACGAAGATCGCGATGTGGGTCGCGCCGCTCCGGATCACCGCATCCACGTCCTGGGGCACCGTCCGCGCGGCGGCGAGAACCTTTGCTTTCAGGCCCGCGTGCGCGATGAGGTGGACCGCCCGGGCCTCCTTCTCCGAGACGACCGGGATGCCGGCGTTGAGGAGGGGCACCCCGACCTCGGACAGGAGCTCGGCAATCCGCAGCTTCTCCTCCGGGGAGAAGTGGACTCCGGGGGTCTGCTCGCCGTCCCGCAGGGTCTCGTCCCACAGCACGATGCTGTCGGGGAAGCTTCGCCGAGAGACCGTCGCCGAGTGGTAGTCCTCGACGAGGGCGGACTCCGCCATCGAGGCTTCCACCCCGCGGGCCCCATTAACCTTTGTCGAGGGCCGGGCCTCCGGCGGTTCCCGGTGGGGCGCCGGGGGGAGACGGAGCGAGCGCGTCGGGCCACCGGTAGAAGTAAACGTCCGTCTCCTCGTCGTACACCGCCGGGGTCCACCCCTTGATCTTGTGACAGTGGCTCACGACCCGCGCCCCGGGACGCAGCTCGGCCTCCAGCTTGGGCCGCAGGCGGACCATCGCCCCGGGCCAGAGGAACGCCGTCACGACGGTCGCCGGTCGAAAGTCGAGGTGGAAGAGGTTCCCCCATCGAAGCTCCACGCGGTCCCCGAATGGTCCGAGGCGGCGTCGGACGGACAGGATCAGGAACCGGAGGGGCTCGACCTCCACCCCGAGTACCCGGGCCCGGTAGACCCGCGCCGCTCGGAACACGATGGCCCCCGTGCCCGCCCCGAGGTCGTAGACGAGGTCGTCGGGGCCGACCTCCGCCAGCCGGAGCATCGTCCGCACGGACCGCCGGGGCGTCGGCTGGTAGCCGGCCCCGAAGACGAACGACGCGAACACGAAGTAGGCGAGGACGGCGATCCCCGCGAGCAGCAGCAGGTACCAGAGCGGGGGGGCGAGCAGCATCGCACCTACCGACCGCCGTACCAGTCCCGGTAGAGGCGTTCGGCCGCGCTCCACGGGTCGACCTTCCGCCCGACCACCCGGTCGAGCAGCTCGCGCAGCTCGGCGTCCCGCTCCAGCCGCTCGGTGACCTCATGGCCCACTCGGTCCCGAAGGCGACCGGCGATCTCCGCGGCGAGCCGCCGGCGCTCGCCCGCGACGCGGGCGCCGGAGTCGTCGAGGAACCGTTCGTGCGCGGTGATCGCTTCCCACAGCTCCGCGATCCCGGTCGGGGTCGTGGTCGAGGTGCGGACGACCCGGGAGCTCCAACCGTCCCGGGTCTTCCCCATCGCCGCGAGCTCGGTGAGGTCGCGGGCCGCCACGTCCGCGCCCGGCAGGTCGGCCTTGTTGACGTCAAAGACGTCGGCGATCTCGAAGAGGCCGGCCTTCAGGGTCTGGACCTCGTCGCCGAGGTGCGGGACCAGTACGACCACGCTCGTCGTGGCGATCTCCCGGATCGCCACGTCGGCCTGACCCGAGCCGACGGTCTCCACGAAAACCACGTCGAATCCGGCCGCCTCCAAGAGGCGGGCGACCTCCCGGGTCGCGGCAGCGACGCCCCCCGCCTCGCCGCGGCTCGCCATCGAGCGGAAGAAGACGCCGTCGTCGTCGGCGCGCCGCTCGAGGCGGATCCGGTCCCCGAGGACCGAGCCCCCGGAGAACGGGCTCGACGGGTCGACCGCGATCGCCCCGACCGTCCGGCCCTGTCCGCGGAGGAGGCCGACCAGGGCGCTCAGCAGGCTCGACTTACCTACCCCGAGCGGCCCGGTGAGGCCGACCATCGGGATATGGCCGGTCCCGGGGTAGAGCGCGCGAACCACCGGCGCGGCCGCCGGGTCACCGTTCTCGACCGCGGTGATCGCGCGGGCGAGGGCGCGGCGGTCCCCGCGGCGGATCGCCCGGGCCACGGGCGGAGGTCCGGCCGATCCGCTCATGCCGCGCCGCGTGCCAACCGCCGAGCGGTCGAGACGATCTCCTCGAGCGAGGTCCCGGGACCGAAGATCGCCCGGACTCCGGCTTTCTTGAGCCGACGGGCATCCTCGTCCGGGATGATCCCGCCGGCGAAGACCGGAATCCGTCCCGCCTTCTGCTCCTTCAAGAGCGCCAGGATCCGGGGGAAGAGGGCCATGTGGGCCCCGGACAGGATCGAGAGTCCGATCAGGTCGACGTCCTCCTCGAGCGCCGCGCGTACGACGTCCTCCGGGGTCTGCCGAAGGCCGGCGTAGATGACCTCCATGCCGGCGTCGCGGAGCGCGCGGGCGACGACCTTCGCCCCCCGGTCGTGGCCGTCCAGTCCGGGTTTGGCGATCAGGACCCGGATGGGAGCGGACTTCGAGCGCTTGGCCATCCGTGCCCCCCCTCCCTCTCGACCGACCTCGCGGAAAAAAGCTTTCCCGCAGGAGAGCCGCCCGCCTAGACCAGCACCAGCAGGTCGAGGATGAGGTTGCCGAAGGCGACGGCGAGGACCGCGCCCGCGAACAGGAAGACGACGAACGGGAGCTGCGGGCCTACCCGGACCCGCCCGACCCCGCGCGCGGTGAGCTCGGAGGCCACCCGCTCTCGCCACCGCCGGTCCTCCTCGGAGGTCTCGATCGTCTCTTCCTCGGCGCGGTCGACCGGGTAGCTCGGGTCCCGGACCCACACCCACCGCCGCGGCAGCTCCCCGACGGGGATCGTGTACGTCGTGAACCCGTCCCGGAAGCGGAACTCCCGCCGGCTGGCGTTCAGTACGGCGAGGGCGACCGGGACCGTGACCGAGAGCAATGCGGCGTCCAGCAGCAGGTCGACCGGGAACGGGAGTACCGAGGTGACGGGCTGGACCGCCGCCGGGACCGGGAGGAGGGGGGCGGCGAAGACCGGGACCATCAGTCCGGCGACCATGACGGCCTTGGCGTCCGCGCCCCCGTAGAGTACCCCCGCCTCGAAGAGCCCGCGGGCGAACAGGACGCTGACGACGACCGCGACCACGGGCACCGGGACCGTCGAGGGTCCGAGGCCGAGTCGCACGACCGCGAGCCCGACGACCGCCAGGACCACCGCGTACACCCCGAGCTCCACCCAGTCCGCGGCCCCGCTCCCCTCGAAGGCCGAGTCCCACGGGAGGAGGTGCTCCAGCACGAATCCCGCGGTCAGCACCCACAGGAGGAGGGGGACCCAACCCCCGGGCGCGAGCGCGAGGCCCCCGAGCACCGTGCCGGCGAGGGCCATGACGACCCAGAGCGCGTCAGGCACCTCGCGCACGCGGACGTCCTGGAAGGCCGCGACCCCGAGTCCGACGAGCAGGAGTCCAGCGCTGACCCCCCACAACGTGCCGTCCGGAAACGTGCTGGCACCCCCCCGACGTGGCTCCCGACACGGGCCTTACTTGATAAGACCGAGTTCGGGGACGCAACCGGCCGGTCTCTCTTTTCTACGGTCCCGTTCTTCTTCCGTAGGAAGAGATGGTCGACCCGACGCCCTCGACTTCCGCTCCCGAGCCGGCTCCGATCGCCGGGGCGCCCCCGGGGCCCCCCGCCTCCGCCCGCCCGCACCGGCGGCGGTGGCTGGTCCCGGTCGTCGCGCTCGTCGTGGCGGTCGTCCTCCTCGCGGCCCTGGTCGCGACCGGCGTGGTCCCCCTGGCCAAGGCCCCGTCCTCCTCCCCCGCGTTCGCCCCGACCTTCCAGGGAGCGGCGAGCGAGGGTCAATCGACGGCCAACGCCGCGCCGGACGGTCCCTGGGCCGCCGCGCTGGGCGTCGCGTTCCGGGTCCCCCTCTCCCTGACCCTGCCCACCGAGAACCTGACCGGTCAGGTGGCCAGCGTCGACGGGTGCAACGCGACCCTATCCCCCCACCTCCCGACGGACGTGGTCGTCCAGGGAACCCCTTCCACCGCGGGCCCCGGTGCCTCGGCATTCTGGGTCGTCGTCTACGTCAACTCGTCCGGCGGGGCGGTGGGGGTGATGGTGGACGGAGGGCTCAGCTCCGAGTTGTTCACGCTGGGCGGGGCGTCCTGCGCGAAGCTCACCCAGTACCTCGTTCCCTTCCCCAGCGGGTCCCCCGACTCGCCCACGATCCTCGACGCGGCGAACACCGCCGGCGGAAGCGCGTTCCTCGCCGCGCACCCGAACGCGACCCAGGTGTTCGTGGGTGCCAGCGTGGTCCTCCTGGAGCCGGTCTGGGAGGTCGTCTACACGACCTGCACCCTGAGCCCGCTCCCGAACACCACGGGCTCCGAGTTCAACGCCACCGTGATCGGGACCACGGTCGAGAACCGTACCACCGGACCGGTGAGCTGCAGCTTGCCCTCCGGAGCCGGACTGCCGACCCTCGGCGTGCCCGCCTCGGGGACGCCGGCCCTCGGGAAAGCTATTTAGAGGGCCGGTCGGTCGCCCCGCCCCTCAAGGTGCAATGGTCGAGTACAAGCTCGTCATCTCCGAGGCCGGAGTATCGCTGGCGCGGACGGTCACCGACCCGCAGGCGGCCGGGTTCCTCGGCAAGCGGATCGGGGAGACCGTGGGCGGCGAGCTGATCGGAGCCGCCGGCTACACCTTCCGGATCAGCGGAGGGACCGACAAGAGCGGCTTCCCCCTCCGTCCCGACCTCCCCGGGGCTCGTCAGACGCGTCTCTATGTTGGCACCGGATTCGGGTTCCAGGCCCCGCGCGAGGGGCAGCGCAAGCGCCGCACGTTCCGCGGGAACACGATCAGCGAGGACACGGTCCAGATCAACCTCGTGGTCGAACAGAAGGGCACCAAGCCCCTCGCGGAGCTCTTCGCGGCGTCATGAAGGTCCCCCGGCAACCTGAGGTCAACATCGGTCTCGTGGGTCACGTCGACCACGGGAAGACCACCCTTACCCAGGCGCTCACCGGGGAGTGGACGGACCGTCACTCGGAGGAACTGAAGCGGGGCATCTCGATCAAGCTCGGCTACGCCGACGCAGCGTTCTTCCGCTGCCCGAACTGCCCGCCCCCGGCCTGCTACGGCGTCGACCCGAAGTGCGCGAACTGTGGCGGGGAGGCGAAGTTCCTGCGGGCCGTCTCGTTCGTGGACGCTCCCGGGCACGAGACGCTCATGGAGACGATGCTGAGCGGCGCCGCCATCATGGACGGCGCGCTCCTCCTCGTCGCGGCGAACGAAACGGTGCCGCAGCCCCAGACGCGGGAGCACCTCTACGCGCTCGACATCATCGGCGTCCACAAGGTCGTGGTCGTCCAGAACAAGATCGACCTCCTGTCCGCCGAAGCGGCCCAGGAGAACTATCGGCAGATCATGGAGTTCCTGAAGGATTCCCCGGTCGCCTCGGCCCCGGTCGTCCCGATCAGCGCCAATCACCGGGTCGGGATCGACGCGCTCATCGAGGCGATCGAGGGGACGATCCCGACGCCGGCGCGCGACCCGAAGAAGCCCCCCCTGATGTACGTCGCCCGCTCGTTCGACATCAACCGCCCGGGCACTCGTCCGTCGGGGCTGCAGGGCGGGGTGCTCGGCGGCTCGCTGATCCAGGGTCACCTCAAGGTCGGCGAGGAGATCGAGATCCGGCCGGGGGCGAGCGGTGCGGCCGCCGGGCGCTCCGAGTCCCTGACCACGTCCATCACGTCGATCTACTCCGGGGGGGAGGAACGGGACGAGCTCCGCCCGGGCGGGCTCGCGGCGCTCGGGACCGGGCTCGACCCGGCGCTCGCGAAGGGCGACGGGCTGACCGGCCGCCTGGTCGGCACGGCGGGCACCCTTCCGCCGGTCAGCCAGAAAATTCGCCTCCGGGCCACCCTCCTCGACCGGGTGCTCGGCGCGCAGCGCGAGATCAAGGTCGAGAAGGTCCGGACCAGCGAGGTGCTCGCGGTGACCGTGGGCACGACGATCGCGGCCGGGAAAGTCACGAGCGCGCGGGGCGACGACATCGAGCTCGCCTTGAACCGCGCGGTGACGGTGTTCCCGGGGAGCCGGGTGGCGATCTCCCGAAAGCTCAATGCCTGGCGCCTGATCGGCTACGGGATCGTGGAGGGCGGCAGCCGATGAGGCCGGACCTGATGGAGATCCTGCGCTGTCCGGTCTGCCGGGGGGAGCTCACGCTCACCGCAACGCGGACCGAGGAGGAGGAGGTCGTCCAGGGCACCCTGCGCTGTGCGGCGTGCCGGGTCGACTACCCGATCGCCGACGGGATCCCCGACCTGCTTCCCCCGGACGAGCGGGATTAGTCCGGCCGCCGGGTTAGGACGCGTAGTAGTAGGCGAGCACCGCGAAGAACACCAGGACGACCACGCCGATCGACGGGAGGAGCCAGCGGATGGCGCCACGAGAGCGGGCTTGCACCGAGCTCGCGACGGTCACCACGGGGATCGCGAACGCGAGCCAGTATCCCGTGAGGGTGGTCTCGTAGAGCGCGTAGTCGGTCCGGTCGGCCTGCGGGTCCCGCAGCACGAGGGAGACGACCAGGAGGACCGAGAAGGCGAGGAAGACGAGGCTGACTCCGGCCGCGTCGAGGTACCCTTCGAAGCCGCGCTTGCGCCGCGGGTAGGAGGTCCGCAGGAGCACGAGCATGACCACGAACAGGAGCAGCGTGGCCAGGAGGAGGTAGAAGCCGGGGGTCGCCAGCGTCAGGTCGTAGGGTCCGGCTCCGGGCGCCGCCGCCGACATCTCGGCGTTCCTACGGCGGGAGGAGCACGGCGCGGGCCGGGCCTCCGTCCCCGTTATGGAGGCGGAGCGGGAGGCACACGAGCTCGTAGGGGCCCGGGGGCGCGTCGGCGAGCTCCAACCCCTCGAGGATCAGGACCCCCGCCCCGAGCAGGCGGTGGTGGACGGGGAACTTTCCGGTCGCGTCGGCCTCGACCGAGAGGGAATCGATCCCGACCAGCCGGACGTGCCTCTCGACCAGCGCGTCGGCCGCCCCCGGGGTCAGCGCCACGTAGTCCGAGAAGAACTCACCGCTCGAACGCCAGCGCTCGGAGTTCGCCGTTCGGAACAGCACGCGTCGCGCGTCCGGCGGGACGCGGGCCACGTCGGCCGGCCCGACCTCCTTCTGCCCGGCATCCACGCCGACGACCACGCACGGTCCGTTGAACGCTTCGAGGTCGAGGCGGTCGGTCGGGGTCCCCTCGGCGAAGAAGTGCCGCGGTGGGTCGAGATGGGTTCCCGCATGGGAGCCGAAGGCGAGCGCCGAGACGTTGTACGGGTCCCCCCGGTCGAGCGAGCGGTGCGGGACCGAGCGGAACTCGGGGTCCCCCGGGAACGCCGCCATCCCCGCGCGAAGGTGCATGGAGATGTCGATGCGTCGCATGGTCGTGGGAGAGGACCGGCGGGCCGTCGTTCCCTGGGTCGCCCCATAATGCTTCGGTTCCACGACCGTCGCCCGCGCCGGCCCGGGCCCCGACCGAGGTTGCCGTTCGAGCCGAAGGGTTAAGCGGGCCAAGCCCGAGCGAGCGGGGATGGCCCGCCCTCGGCCGCTCGATGACGACGAAGACCCGGACGACGAGGGGGAGGACCTCGACGAGCCGCCGTCTCCCCGCCGGGCCCGCCCGCGCCCTCCGCCCCCCCGCCGGGGGCCTCGTCGGGACGGGCGCCCGGCCCCCGTACGTCGCTGGTCGGCCTCCGGCTCGACCGAGGGCGAGGAGGAGGCCGACGACGAGGCCGGCGAGGAGGAGGAGGCCAAACACTCGCGCTGGCGACGGGAGCGGGTGCCCGTCTTCTGGCGGGCCCGGGACTCGCTCTGGTTTGGCCCTCTCGTGGCCCTCGCGATCGTCGTCGTGCTCGTGGTGGCGATGTATGCCTTCACGCAGAACTGGCCCCCGGCCTACGTGGTCGAGTCCCCGAGCATGCAGCACGGCCCGAACGACGTGCTCGGGGTAATCAACACCGGGGACCTCGTCCTCGCCCAGAAGGTCCCGACCTCGAGCATCCAGACGTACGTCTGGGGGGTCAGCACGGGCTATTCGACGTACGGCGAATTTGGCGACGTCCTCCTCTACTACCCGAACGGGGCCAGCGTCACGCCGATCATCCATCGGGCCATCATCTACCTGCAGTACAACCCGGCCGTCCGCGGCTACAACCTCTCCATCCCCGCGAACCTCCCCTGCGGGACCGCTCCCGGCGACGTCTACGAGACCCCGGAGTCCCTCGGCCCGCCAGCCCCGAACTGTGGGACGACCAACCTCACGGGGACGCTCGAGCTGTTCCATATCGGGTGGGCCGACGCGAACGTGACGGTCGACCTCAACCCGGCCGTCCTTGGAACCCACTCCGGCTACCTGACGATGGGGGACAACAACTTCATCGGCTCGAGCGCCCCGAACGCGGGCTGCGCCTCGGATTGCCTCGGTCTCCCCGACCAGGAGGACGGCCTCAGCCAGCTCGTCGAGCCGGCCTGGGTCCTCGGGGTCGCGCGCGGGATGTTGCCGTGGTTCGGGGCCTTCAAGCTCGCCCTCGAAGGGATGACCCAGTACGTCCCCGCGCAGTCCTGGCAGTTCATGGGAATCACGATCGTGGGGTTGATCGGGCTCGCGGTGGGGATCCACTACGCGGTGCGGGCCGAGGGGATCGAGGACCCACGACGCCGGGAACAGGAAGAGGAAGAGGAGGAGGAAGCCGAGGAGGAGGAGGGTGAACCGCCGGTCTCTCGGGGTCGACGGCTGCTCCGCTCCCTGCGGCCCTGGGCCTCCGCCGAGGACGACGGGGAGGAGGACGATGCGGTGCCGCCCCGTCCTCCCGCGCGGAAAGCTCGACCCCGCCCCCCGCCGCGGCGCGGCCGCCCCCGCCCGCACGTGCGCCGCGCGCCCAAGCCGAAGCCCCGCCGCGCCCCGCCGGACGCGGACGAGGACGACGACCGGTAGACGGGAGTCGCGAAATCCTTTAGAGCCGGGCGGGGTCCCCGACCCGGGGAGGGCGGAGACGGTGCACGTGATCGGCGGCACCGCATCCACCGCCCTCGCCGAGCGGGTCTCGAGGGAGCTGTCGAACGCGCCGTTCGGGATCCCCTTCACCAAGCGGTTCCCGGACGGGGAGATGTACGTCCGGGTCGGAGGCCGCCTCGAGGGGGAGGACGTCGTGCTCGTCCAGTCGACCCGCACGGACGCGGACCTGGTCGAGCTCATCCTGTTGGAGGACGCGATCCGGGAAGCGGGCGCCCGCCACCTGTATGTCGTCGTCCCGTACTTCGGCTACGCCCGCCAGGACCGGCGGTTCTTTCCCGGGGAGCCGGTGAGCGCCCGGGCGCTCTGCCGCCACGTCGAGCTGGACGCGGACGCCGTCGTGACGGTCGACCTCCACTCCGCGCAGACCCTCACGCAGTTCACGAAGCCCGCCTACGAGGCGAGCGGGATCCCGGCCATCGCGCGCCTGCTGCGGGAGCGGCCGGTCGACATCCTCGTCTCGCCCGACAAGGGCGGGCTCGAACGGGTGCGACGGATGGCCCAGCTGCTCGACAAGCCCTGGTTCGCGCTCGAGAAGAAGCGGATCGACAGCGACCATGTCGAGCTCAAGATACCAGCCGAGGTGCCCGGTAACCTCGAAGGAAAGCAGCTCGTGCTCGTGGACGACGTCATCACCACCGGCGGGACGATGGTCGAAGCGGCCAAGCTGCTGAACAAGAGCCGGGTCGCTTCCGTCAGCGCGGCCTGCACCCACGGCCTGTTCCTGCGGGACGCCTTCGAGCGGATCAAGGCGGTCACGGACGAGGTCTACTCCACGGACACGCTCGGCAATGCGGCGGAGAAGGCGTCCGTCGCTCCCGACATCGCCGAGATCCTGCGCCAGCAGCTCCCCTCGGAATAGCGGAAGGCCCCCGTGGACCCTCCGCGCCCCGCGACCACCGCCTCCGCCGACGACCTCCTCGAGCTGTTCCAGGCGATACGTAAGGAGCTGGAGCTACGGGAGGAGGCGCCGTCGGGCGCATGGGTGGAGAGCTCGGTCGCCGAGGCGCGGGCCGGTACCAAGCCAGCATGGTACTATCCGCCGAGCGACGACGGCGGGGGGATCTCCTTCTACTCGCGGCGCGGGCCGAAGGTCTGGGGGCACGTCCACGCGGGGGCCCGCCCCCGCGCGGGGGAGCGGGCCCGCCGGCTCTCGGAGGCGATGCTGGGCGCCCTTCCGCCCGACGTCCACTGGATATCGGTCGGCTTCTCCGGATTCGACCTCCGCGAGGAGCGGGCTCTCGCTCACGCCCTCGCCGCCCGACCGGGGGCGATCGCCATCGAGCGGTTCCAGATGGAGCGCACCGTGCGTCGCGAGGGGCCGCCCACGGTGGTCGATCCCCCGAGCGGGCTCCAGCTGATCCCTGTCCGCGCGGCGACCGTGGAGGCACTGGGCGAGCTCGACGCCCGCGGGTTTGGCGGCAGCGTCGACGACGTCGTGATGGGCGGGACCGTCGGGGAGTACACGGAGATCGTCCAGAGCCTGCTCGACAGCCGGATCGGCCGGTTCTTGGACGAAGCGTCCACCCTGCTCTACGAGCCGAGCCCGCCCCGCCTCGCGGGGGGGATCCTCGTCTCCGAGGCGTCGCCTCGGGAAGCCGTCATCCTCGACCTCGTGGTCGACCCCGAGCGCCGGGGCCACGGGTACGGCCGCTTCCTCCTCCGGTGGGGGCTCCGGGCCCTCCACGCCCTGGGATACACGACCGCGACCCTTTGGGTGACGGAAGCGAACCGTCCGGCGCTCCGACTCTACGAGTCCGAGGGGTTCGCCCGGACCGCCTCGACGGTCCTCTTCCACTGGACCCGGCCGTCCGGGGAGCCGCAGCCGCAGACCTCGCGGTAGTCGCAGCCCGCGAACATCCACCCCGGGCAGGCGGGCAGTCGTCCCGGGTCGCCGCTCTCCATCGCCTGCGAGAGCAATCGGGCGCGCGCCCGCCACACCCGGGAGAACACGGAGCTCGGCTCGAAGTGCAGCTCCACGACCTGGACCCGGTCGGTCTCCCTCCCCGGCGCCTCGTACCCGACGACCAGACGGGACCGGCTCATCCCGGTGGCGACACAGCGCAGTCCGAGCTCGAGCGCGTACTGCGGAGAGCGGGCGATCCACTCATCGGCCGGGACCCGGCGGCGGAGTCGCGAGGTCCGTACGAGATACGGTGCTCCGAACAGCCCACCGACCTCCTCGTCCGGTTCGTCCGAGCGGGTCACCAGACGGCTCACCTCGCCCACCGCCCCTCCCTCGACGGCGTCGGTGAGGCGGAGGTAGAGGTCCGGGGCCTCCCCGGACGGAACGGGCGGCGCGGGCGCGGCGGACGGCGGGACCGTCCGGCGGAAGAACGCGCGCCGGGGGTAGAGGAGGTCCCGGAACCGCTCGACCACGGGAGGGCCGCCGGGGGACGGGATGCGCGCGACCGCGGTGGCCAGGGACTCGGCGAGTCCCGGTCGGGGGACCGGGCGCGCGGCCCGGTCGACCGAGACCGGCCCGGGCGCCGGCTCGGTCCCGTCACAGTCGCAGGCTCCCGCCGTCTGGTACTCGCACCCGCGACCGAACCAGGGGCACCGGGGGAGGGCGCGCGGGCGACCCTCCGCGAGCGCCCGGCGAAAGTCATCGGCGCGATGACCCATCTCGGCCCGGATCGGCTCGAGCGCGTCGAACTCGAGGTCGTAGACGGCCACCTCCTCCACGCGCTCCCGACCGAGGCGCAGGTACACGAGCCGGCCTCGCGGCGCATCGAGCAGGGCACAGTACATCCCCAGCTGGTCGACGTGCTCGGGACGGGCGCGTCGCAGGTCCTCGGCGGGCAACGGAGTGCCCGTGGTCTTCACCTCGACCGGTCGGTCGGTGAGCACGTCGACCCGTCCGTGCAGGCTCCCCCGCCGGACGTGGACCTCGAGGGCCCCCTGCGAGGCGAACAGGACGCCGAGGGTCCGATGCAGCCGCCGGCCCCCCTCGAGCCGCTGTTCCCGCTCCACGGAGACCGGGATCGGAGGTCCCCGGAGCCGCCAGTACGCGCGTCGCGGGGCCAGCAGGTCCGTGACGCTCACGGACCGGGGGGAGCCGGCCGGACGCAGCCGGGCTCGGAGCTGGCGGCCGAGCTCCTCGTCCTCGCGCGCCGACACCGCGGACGGCCAGTCCGGCTCGTCGGGGAGCACGCCCAGGCTGTCGACCACGGGGGACGATACCTTCGCAGGTATAGGAGACCGGGGACTCCCTCAGAAGCCGCTATACTCGGTCCCCGGGTCGCGCCGGTGTGAACGCCACGAGCCGCCGCCCGCTGATCATCGGGAGCGGGATCGCCGGGCTCTACGTCGCGCTCCGTTGCCGGGAGATGGGGCTGCGGCCGACCTTGGTGACCAAGAGCCTGCTCGACGAGTCCAACACGCGCTACGCGCAGGGCGGGATCGCGGCCGCCATCGGGCCGGACGACTCCCCCGTCGCGCATCTCGAAGACACCATCCGAGCGGGCGACGGGCTGGTCGACGTGAACGCGGCTCGGGTCCTCACGCTGGAAGCCCCGACGCGGATCGCCGACCTCGTCCGGTACGGCGTCCCGTTCGACACCGTCAACGGACAGATCTCCCTCGGTCGCGAAGCGGCCCACCGGTACGCCCGGATCCTCCACGCAGGGGGGGACAGTACGGGCCACTCGATCGAGGAGACGTTGAAGCGTCGGGCCCTCGAGGCCGGCATCGAGGCGCGGGAGCGGACGGTGCTCCGCGCGCTGCTGCCGGGCACCCCCGACGGGCCCTCGGCCATCCTTTCGGACGCGAGCGGCCGCCGCCTCGAGCGTCTCGCCCCAGGGCCGGTGGTCCTGGCGACCGGCGGTACCGGCAGCCTGTACCGGCAGAGCTCGAACCCCTCCGTGGCGACCGGGGAAGGGGTCGCCATCGCCTTCCGGGCAGGGGCGCTGCTGACCGACATGGAGTTCATCCAGTTCCACCCGACCGTCTTCTGGCGCGCCGGCGCGCCCCGGTTCCTGATCACCGAGGCGTTGCGCGGCGAGGGCGCGGTCCTGGTCAACGAGGCGGGCGAGCGGTTCATGCCCAGCTATCATCGAGACGCCGAGCTCGCTCCCCGGGACGTCGTAGCGCGAGCGATCAATCAGGAGATCCTGCGCTCCCACCACGGGTGCGTCTACCTCGACGCGACCGGGCTACCGCGCGACCGCCTCTACGCCCGGTTCCCCTCCATCACCACCTTCCTCTCCGCCTACGGGCTCGACCTGGCCCGCGACCGCATCCCGGTCGCGCCGGCGGCCCACTTCATGATCGGAGGGGTGAGCACCGACATCGAGGGCCGCACGAGCGTCCCGGCGCTGTATGCGTGCGGTGAGGTCGCCTCGACCGGAGTGCATGGGGCGAACCGACTCGGGAGCAACTCCCTCATCGAAGGGCTGGTCTTCGGGGAGCGGGTGGCGCGCCAGCTGCTCCATCCGTCGACCGGTGGACCGACGCCCCCCGTCCGAACGCTCCGGGTCCGCCTCCCCGAGGGCGGCGGCCGGGCGGAAGAGGCCGGCCCGCTGGACGAGATCCGCGACACGCTCTGGACGGGCGTCGGGATCATCCGCCAGGCCGCGGGCCTGCGCGCGGCGCTCGCAACCTTCGAGCGGATCTCGCGCGCGGTGGAGCCGGCGGAGCCGGGCGTCCTGCCGGGACCCCTCGCCAACGCCGCCGTGACCGCCGCGCTGGTGGCCCGGGCCGCCCTCGAGCGGACCGAGAGCCGGGGCGCCCACTACCGGTCCGACCATCCCAAGAAGGTGCCGGCCTGGCAGCACCATCTGGGACTCCAGCGCGCGCCCGGACCGCCGACATCTTCGCCGGGGTCCGCAAGAAAAAGGTAATGCCGCCCCGGGGGTCGCCGCGCTGATGGACCTCTCCCTGTCGGAGGAGGAGCGGGATCTTCGCGAGGCCGCGCATCGGTTCGTCCGCAAGGAGGTCGCACCGGTCGCCGACCGGATGGACCGGGAGGACTACTTCCCGCGCGAGGTCTTCCGCCGCCTCGGCGAGCAGGGCTTCCTCGGAGTCACGGTGCCCACGGAGTACGGCGGCCTCGGGCTCTCGTACCTGGCCCAGGCCCTCATCCTGGAGGAGATCGCCCGCGTGAGCCCGGCGCTGGCCCTCAGCGTCGGCGCCCACTCGAACCTGTTCGCCGACAACCTCGGCCGCAACGGGACCCCGGCGCAACGGGCCCGGGCCCTCCCCGGGATCGCGTCGGGGGAGACCGTCGGAGCGTTGGCTCTCACGGAACCGGACGCCGGTTCCGACGCGACGAGTCTGCGGACCCGGGCCGAGCGCGACGGCGACCACTATGTTCTCAACGGCTCGAAGCAGTTCATCACCAACGGCCCGATCGCGGACTGGCTGCTGGTGTACGCCAAGACCCACCCGGCCCGCGGCCGCCGGGGGATCAGCGCCTTTCTCGTCGGGCGGGACGCGCCCGGCTTCTCGGTCGCGCGCAGCCTGGACAAAATGGGGATGCGCGGCTCGCCGACCGGGGAGCTCGCGTTCCAGGACTGTCGCGTTCCGGCCGAGCAGCTCGTCGGCACCGAGAACAACGGGGTCGCGGTGATGATGAGCGGGCTCAACGTCGAGCGGGCCGTCCTGGGGGCGATCCCGCTCGGGATCAGCGCCGAATGCCTCGAGCGCTCGCTCGAGTACGCCCGGACGCGGGAGCAGTTCGGGCAGAAGATCGGGCATTTTGAGATGATCCAGCAGAAGCTGGCCGACATGTACACGGAACTCGAGGCGGCGCGATGGCTCGTCTACTCGGCCCTGCACTCGGTCGCGCAGGACCTGCGGAGCTCGCGCGCGAGCGCCGCCGCCCTCACCTTCGCCTCGGAGGCGTCGACCCGTCACGCGCTCGCGGCCGTGCAGATCCACGGCGGCTACGGATACATGCGGGACCTCCCGCTCGAGCGCCTCGTCCGAGACGCCAAGCTGCTCGAGATCGGGGCCGGCACGAGCGAGATCCGCCGCCTCATCGTGGCGCGCGAGCTCCTCGGCCCGGGGTTCCGTGACGAGAGCCACCGGCCGAGCGCCAGGACCGAACGTATATAGGAGTCGGAGGCGAATCCCGACCCATGGCTGGTCGACCGTCCACGGTCTCGGGCCCGGGCGCCAGCGCCCTTCGCCTGGAGGTCCTCAAGGACCTCCAGTCGATCCTGGACGACCGGGAGGTCCGCGACCGGCTGGACCGGGGGCCGCTCGCAGAGACCAAGGGCCGCGAGCACTGGGTCCTCCACTTGCTGCTGCGGGCCCAGGAGTCGACCAGTGCGCACTTTGACGTCCTCCTCCAGACGGTCTACTCGAACCTCACCTCCCGGCTGACCGCCCTTGACGACCGGCTGCAGCGGGTCGAGGCGGTCGGTCAGGGGCTCGGGGATGAGGTCAAGACCCGGCTCGAGGGGATCGAGGGCTCGCTCGCCGAGCGCGTGGGACGGGAGCTCCAGACGGGGATCGGCCAGGCGGCCCAGCGGGTCAGCCAGGACATCGGGACGAACCTCGACACGAAGTGGAAGCCGATCGGCGACTCCGTCGAGGCGTTCGCCCAGCGCTCGAGCCAGCTGACGAAGGACCTCTCCGACACGTTCCGGGTCGCGACCCAGAACCGCCTCCTCCTCAACGAGAACGCCCGGCGGATCATCGACCTCGGCCGGGACATCGTCGCCCTCGAGGAGAGCCTGAAGCTCGCGCTCGCGAAGACCCTCGAGGAGGGGCTGCAGCCGCTCGAGCAGCGGGTCGCGGCCCTCGAGGCTCGGTTGGCGAACGGGGACCTGCCGGCGTCCTCCTCGAACGGGTCGACCCACACGTAGGCCGGCGTCCATGCGCCTGTCCCCTCGCCACCCCCGCTACGCGAGCCTTCGTCGCCGCGCGGGGCTCGCCGAGGCCAGTCGGAGCGGGTTGGTCGTTCCCGAGGGACTCATCGCCCATGGGCGGGGCGAGGCGTTCGATTACCTGCTCGGCGAGCGGACGAGCCCGAGCGCGCGCCGCGCGGAACGACTCGCCGCCGACTGGATCCGGGCGGCGCGCCGCCCGGTGGTCAGCGTGAACGGCAACGTCGCGGCCCTGGCCGCGGCCGGCATCGCGCGACTCGCGCGGGCCCGGCCCGGCCTCGGGGTCGAGGTGAACCTCTTCCACCGGTCTCCCGCGCGGGTCCGGGCGGTCGCCCGGGCCCTCCGTCGGGCGGGCGTCGAGCCGGTCCTCGGCCAGCGTCCCACGGCGCGGATCCCCAACCTGCCCTCCGACCGAGCGCTCGTCGACCGACGGGGCATCTACGCGGCCGATGTCTGCCTCATCCCGCTCGAGGACGGGGACCGGACCGAGGCCCTGCGGGCGATGGGGAAGCGCGTGGTCTCGGTCGACCTGAACCCGCTCTCCCGCACGAGCCAGCACGCGGACCTCCCGATCGTGGACGAGGTCGCGCGGGCGCTGACGCACCTGGCCCACGACGTGCGGCGTAGCCGGGTCCCGCTGGGCTCGGGCCGGCTCGCGCCGGCCGACCCCGCGGTCTTCCTCGCGGCCGCTCTGCGGACGATCGGCGGAAACCTCAGGCGGGCGGCGGGGCGGGCTCGGACCCGGCCCGCTCCACGGCGGGGGCGATCTTCTCGGCGACGCGCTCGAGGAAGGAGCGGTCGCTCGCGTCGAACGCCTTGACGGTCGTCCCGTCGATGTCGATCTCCCCGAGGACGGTCCCGGCGGCGCGCACCGGGACGACGATCTCCGAACGAGTCGACAGGAAGCAGGCGAGGTACTCGGGGGAGGCCGAGACGTCGTCGACGATGACCGTGCGGTTCTCCCGCACGGCCTGTCCGCATATCCCCCGGGTCACCGGGATCCGCGTGTGCTCGGTGGGCGCGGCCCCTTCCCAGGCCTCGAGCACGAGGGTGTCGCCGTCCCGCCGGTAGACCCCGATCCACGGGTAGTGGGCGAACTCCGCCTGCAGGAACCGGCACACCTCCGAGAGGGCGGCCCGCCCCTGGAGATGCGCGAGGATCGAGTCGACGTGGAGGAGCGACGGGACCGCCCGCTTCTCGGGGACGCTCACGATCGATGGCCTCCGCCCTCGCGCGCGCCACCCCGGAGGGCGGCGCCGAGGGGGAGAATCTCCGCCGGGACGGGCTGGCCGTCCCGGGCCTTTGAACTCCCGAAGCGTATTCCGCCACGAGCTTTCCAGACTCGCGCCGTACCGGACTGAGCCACCTCGGCACGCCCTACGGTTTGGGACGGGATTCCGCCGATAAGCTTAGCGGCCTCGAGGCAGCGACCGTCCGTTCGCCCGGCGGTCCGTGCCGCCGGGCCCCGAGTCGTCACCCGCGGAGCGGATACCATCCGCACGCTCCGCACCCCAGCGCACGGTCCTCGCCGGGGATCTCGGCCCGGCACTCCGGGCACGGGATGGGAGCGGGCACGGACAGGGAGAGGCAGTCGAAGCAGGCTCCCTCTCGGCGGTCATCCGGGAGCACGCACACGAGCCGCCCGCAGAAAAGGCAGTGCGAGAACCGCTCGTCGCCCGTCTCGAAGGTCCGAATGTCGCCGAAAGAAAGCATCGGGCCGCTCCACCAGATGCCCGGTACATAAGCCCTCGCGCGACGGATAACGCCGGTCGCCCGTCGCGCGGTCCGGAACGCGGCTCAGGGCTCCTGCCAGCGGGCCTTGGCGGTCGCGATGAGGAGCAGTCCGACCACGAACGCGAGCAGCACGAGCCAGTCGCGGACCTGGAGCCCCGCGGGGAGGGAGATGAGGCCGACGCCCCCTTGGACGAGCTCGGCCGCGTAGGTCGTCGGCGAGCAGAGCGCCGCGGTCTGAGCCCACGCAGGGAGCCGGGAGAGCGGGTAGTAGACGGGAGGGATCACTGTCAGCCCGAGGGAGATCAGCGGGCTGAAGAGGTAGGTCTCGCGGACGTCCTGGAAGTAGGTAGCGAGCGTGAACGCCAGGGCACAGGCAAACGCCCAGATCAGGACGAGGACGCCGGTGACGACGAGGGCGTTGAACGGCGAGGCCCATCCCTCGGCGACGAAGATCGCCACGAAGACCGCGATCGCCGGCAGCGAGTAGACCATCTCGC
>JASHTC010000222.1 GCA_030040755.1 Thermoplasmata archaeon
ACGCCCTCGCTGATCGGCAACCTGAGCCACCTGGGGATGGAACCCTCGGCGGTCCTGCGGGTCTTCCGCACCTTCAACGCGGCGGCCCCGCCGTTCCGCGCGGCCAGCGACTCCATGAAGGAGAGGAAGGCGGCGCCATGACCGACCGGACGATCTCGGTCGACTACCTGGCGCGGGTCGAGGGGGAGGGAGCCCTCAAGGTCCGGATCCACGGCTGGAACGTCGAGGAGGTCGAGCTCCAGATCTTCGAGCCCCCGCGCTTCTTCGAGGCGTTCCTGCGGGGGCGCGGCTACGCCGAGGCTCCGGACATCACCGCCCGCATCTGCGGGATCTGCCCGGTCGCCTACCAGATGAGCTCCTGCCACGCGATGGAGCAGGCGCTCGGCATCTCGGTCGGCGGGCAGCTGCGGGAACTCCGACGGCTCCTCTACTGCGGGGAGTGGATCGAGAGCCACGCGCTCCACATCTACCTGCTCCATGCGCCGGACTTCCTCGGCTACCCGGACGCGATCCGGCTGGCGAAGGACCATCCGCTGGCCGTCAAGAAGGGGCTGAAGCTGAAGAAGGCGGGCAACGCCCTGATGTCGCTGCTCGGCGGCCGTGAGATCCACCCGATCAACGTCCGGGTCGGGGGGTTCTACCGGGTCCCCTCGAAGGAGGAGCTGGAGGCGTTCCGGCCGGAGCTCGAGTCGGCCCTCGAGCTGGCGGAGGAGACGGTGCACTTTGCCCACACGTTCAAGTTCCCGGACGTCAAGGAGGACTACGACTTCGTCGCGCTCCGCCCCCCGAACGAGTACCCGTTGAACGAGGGGAACGTGGCGTCCAGCACCGGCCTCGAGGTCCCGGCGAGCCGGTTCGAGGAGGAGTTTCAGGAGGTGCACGTCCGCCACTCCAACGCGCTGCACTGCGTCCGCAAGGGCGGGGGTTCGTACCTCGTCGGCCCGCTCGCCCGGTACGCGCTCAACTACGACCGCCTCCCTCCGCGCGCGACCTCGCTCGCCCGAGAGGTCGACCTCACCCCGCCGGTCCGCAACCCGTTCCGCAGCGTGCTCGTACGCGCGGTGGAAATCGTGTTCGCCTGCGAGGAGGCGCTCCGCATCATCGACCAGTACGACCCCCCCGAGTCCGCCTGGGTCCCGGCCCCCGCCCCGTCCGGTCCCACCGAGGGGTGCGCGGTCACCGAGGCGCCGCGGGGGATCCTCTACCATCGGTATCGACTGGACGAGAAGGGGCTGATCGCCGACGCCAAGATCGTCGCGCCCACCTCCCAGAACCAGAAGCGGATCGAGGACGACGTCCGGCACCTGGTGACCCGTTCGGTGCACCTCGACGACGAATCCCTCGGGTATGCCTGCGAGCGCGCGATCCGCAACCACGACCCCTGCATCTCCTGCGCGACCCATTTCCTCGACCTGGAGGTGGTCCGGGATTGACGCCGGCCGCCCCCTCGACCCCCCCGCCGACGGCGGCCGCGCGGGGGCGGACGCTGCCGCTCGTGATCGGATGCGGCAACGAGCACCGACACGACGATGGCTGTGGGGTCGCGGTCGCCCGCGCCCTCCGGGGGACGGTCCGGGGGCGGGCGCGCGTGGTCGAGTGCGACGGGGAAGCGACCGCGCTCCTCGACCTCTGGGAGGACGGGGACCTGGTCGTGGTCGTGGATGCCGTGCGCTCCGGCCGGCCGGTCGGCTCGGTGCAGCGGATGGAGGTGACGGCCGAGTCGCTCCCGGCCTCGTTCGCCACGACGTCGACGCACGGCCTGTCGCTGGCGCAGGCCGTCGCGCTCGGGCGCTCGCTCGGGCGGTTCCCGAACCGCCTGGTCATCTACGGGGTCGAGGCCGGCGAGCTCGGGATGGGTGTCGGGCTCACTCCGGCGGTCGCCCGCGCGGTCGATGAAGTGACCGCCCGGATCGAGCGGGAGCTCGCCCCGCTGCTCGAGGAGGCCTCCCATGCATGAGCAAGCGATGTTCCGCGACCTGCTCCGCAAGGTCACGGAGGTCGCCCAGGCCGAGGGGGCGCCTCACATCACCCGGATCCGACTCTGGGTGGGCGCGCTTTCCCACCTGACCGCCGCCCATCTCCAGGCGGACTGGGCGCCGATGACCCAGGGAACGGTCGCGGAGGGAGCCGGGCTCGAGGTCACCGTCTCCTCGGACCTGAATGACCCGCGCGCGCAAGGAGTGGTGCTCATGAGCCTGGACGTCGGGGCGCGGGAGCCGGCTCCTCCGCCCGGGACGCCGGGGGCTTGATATGGACCAGGGGGCGTGACCGACTCGAACCATGTGCCTCACGGTTCCGGGCCGCATTCTCCGCGTCGATGCGAGCGACCCCGCCTCCCCGGTCGCCCAGGTGGACTTCGGGGCCGCCGTGAAGCGCGTGAGCCTGATGTACACGCCGGAGGCCGAGGTGGGGAGCTTCGTGATCGTCCACGCCGGGTTCGCCACCCAGGTGATCCCTGAATCGGAGGCCCGGGAGTCGCTGGAGTACGCCCGCCAGTTGAGCGAGGCCGCGGCATCCGCGGACGCATCGGACGCGGGCCGGGTTCCGGTCT
>JASHTC010000223.1 GCA_030040755.1 Thermoplasmata archaeon
ATCCAGGAGGGGCGAGCCGTCGTCTGCCGCGCTCCCGCCATTCCTCTCCCACGAGGGCACGACGCGGTAGACCTCCATGGGGACTTCGACGCCTTTCAGCAGTTGGGGCTCGAGCTTCTCAAACCGGTCCGTGACCTTGGTGCGGACCTGCTCGTAGACCGCGCCGGAGACACAGACGCCCCCGGGCTGGGCCAAGGGCTCGATCCGGGCGGCGATGTTCACCGCGTCCCCGAGGATGTCCGCTCCGTTCTGGACTACGTCCCCCAAATGGACCCCGATCCGAACCCGGATGGGGGTCTGGCCGCCCTCCGAGTTCCGGTCGTAGATGCGGCGCTGGATGTTCACCGCGCACTGAACGGCCTTGAGCGCGCTGTCGAACTCGACGAGGTAGCCGTCGCCCGTCGACTTGATCTCTCGGCCCTGGTGCAGCGCGAGGAGCGGACGGAGGAGCTCCCCCTGCTGGTGAAGCAGCTCGATGGTCCGACCTTCGTTCGCCTGCGTGGACGCCGTAAAGCCGACGGTGTCGGTAAACATCACTGCGGCGAGGCGGCGGCCCGAAGCCACGGAGCTCGGATGCCTTGGGTCAATTAAGCCTGCGGGGAGGGGAGTCCGGTGGTTCTCACTAACCCCCGTTACCCGCGGACATCCGGAGCGGGCGCACCCACCCCTTGCACCCGACCGCGGGAGGGGTGCGACGCGCCCGGGATTCGGCCCGAAAGGCACCGCGGGCCCGACGGCGGGAGGGCCGGGGACTTCACTTCATGGCGATCTACGCTCGCCCGCCGGTTACGTTGGGGTTGGACGTCAACACCTGGAAGAAAAGGAGGTCATTGTCGTCGGGGTCGCGGATGCCGAACGAGGTGATGATCCCGGCCAGCGTTTGGACCTCTTGTACCTCGATCCCCACCTTTCGGAGCCTCTCATGCTCGCGGGCGAGGTCCCGTACTTCGACACGAAGGCCCCAGCTCGAGGGCTTGACCTCGCCCTTGGAGATCTGGACCCAGGCACCGCCTATCCGCCACTCTACGTTGCCTTTGAAGGGCTCGAGGTCCTGCTTCTTGCCAAAGAGCCGCGCATACCACTCCCGCGACCTCTCGAGGTCGCTGACGGCAATCTCCGTGATGACTTCTCGTACGTCGATGGTCCCATGAAGCGCGGGGTCGGTCATACCTGTCGGGGAACGGGCCCCCGCCATATCTACCCGTCGGGGAACGAGAGTAGGACGCCCTACGGACCTCCCCTCCTTCCCTGCGCTCCGCGCCCACCCGCCGGGCCATCGTTCCGACATACCCATCACGGGTGGGGGAGCCTCCCCTCGGGCGGGTCGCTCGTCATCGGAGCGGGTCCGGGGACCGCGACCGATTCTGTCCCCGGGTAGGCCCAGACCCGGCGGGGCCCAAATGATGGAAACTCTTTAATTCGAGTGTTATACGCCATCCTCCATGTCCGCGCGAGCGGCCCTACTGGTCGTGATGGTTGCGGCGGTGACGGTTGTGTCGTTGAGCCTCGGCGTTCTCGGGACGAGCTCGGGAGGGTCGCCCCAGTCGGGGCTGTCCCCCGGTCCGGGGACGGGCTCGGCGGGGGTCGCCTCCGCGGCGTCAACCTCCCCAGTCGCTCCCTCACTAGCCTCCCGGACGGCCCTAGAGCACCAGGTCATGGCGACCACCGAGGCGGACCACATCCCGATGGCCGCGGTCTCGCTCCCCGACTTCCTCGGTCAGGGGAGCGTGGTCAACGGAGTGGTCCAGACCCTCCAGCCCCAAGCTCCCGCTCCGACGGGTATCGGGGACTGGGGCGTCCGCAACACAACCGGCACGCCGGTGGCTTACTCCCTTCGGAGTTCGAGTTGGGAGGGGTCGATCACCCTGAACAACGTGAACACCTTCATGCTCGACGACTCGGGCGCGCTCAATGCGAACGGCACCAACAACACCTTCGGCGTCCAGCTAAACACGGTGACCAACGACACGACCGTGGGCGCCCACAGCGGCTACGTGTTCTGGACGCAGAATGTCTTCTACTATGACCTGATCCCGGGCTACATCACGTTCCTGAACAACATCTGGAACTTCTCCTCCCCGACGGAGACGCTCACCCCGGGGACGATCTTCTCGGGCAACTGCACCCCCTCGTACCCTGTTCTCTACTACTGCTTCGGCCCGTCGGTCCCCGTGACGTTCCCGTTTACGGTCCACCTGTACATCAACTCCAGCACCACGGACCTGGCTGGGATCGGCTACACGACCGAGCGGTTCGGCTACGACGTCGTCAACGGGGCGGGGCTCACCGAAGCTTCGGGCATCTACGACACCGTCCTGTTCAACTCCACGCTCCCGTACCGCTCGGTGCCCGCGTCGCCGTTCCTCGTGGATGGTTCTGCGCTCACCCCGACGGACTACCTCCTCTATGACGCGGAGATCATGATCGGCGGTCCGGGAGGCGGGACGACGACCTCGGTCTACGGGCTCAGCGGCTCGGAAAGCCTCCGGTACTGGGACAGCACCACCCACGCCTACGCCAACGCGCCCTCCGCATGGAACGTCGGGGCGGACACTGGAGAGTCGTCCGAAGGCATCGCCGAGACGTACACGACCCCCGGCACCGTGTCGATCAGTGCCGGGCCGTCGCTCGTCGCTCCGTTGTGGAACTCGACCCCCGGAGGAAACATCGGGAGGGCGACGTTCTCCGGGACGATCGCACCGTCGAACGCGTTCATCTTCTTCTCGCCGGGGTCGACGCTCAACGCCACCCTTTCCGCGTGGGCCCCGACCCAGACCTCGACGCACTTCAGCTACGTCCTCCCGCCCGGGACGTACACGCTGGCCGCGATGCTGAGCGACTATGCGCCTGTCCAGGTGACCGTCCGGGCCACGAGCGGGGCCCAACTCGGGTTCGACTTCGCGCTCAGCCACAACTCGCGGTACGGGGTCTACACGCCGCTGGACGCTTGGAACAACGGCCAGCTGGCCGCGATCTCCTCCCAGGGGACGGGCACCGCCGGGGACCCGTACGTCCTCGTGAACAACGCACCCCCGGGGGGCCTCAACCCGGTATTCGGGGAATTCAACGACTTCTTCTATCCGGTCTTCCCCGGCCTGCTGCTGGCCGGCACGACGGCGCACGTCGACCTGATCAACCCCTCGCTGTTCGGCGTCACGTACCCCACGGTCGGCTACTACGCCGACCGTCTCGTCGGCTTCGGCGTGCCCCCGACCAACAACCTCCAGTTCGAGGTCTACGCCGCCTCGAACGTGTCCATCTGGGGGGCGCACGGCATCACCGGATGGTTCTTCTTCGACGACTACGGCCCGACCGGGCTCCTCCCGCTTGCCAACGTGGTCATCTGGGACGGGACCCACGACCTCGTCGGGGACAGCACGTTCGTGAGCCAGGGGAGTTCCCTCCTGCTCGCCGACCTCTCGCCCGCCCTCCCCAGCGACAATGTGGTCTGGGGGAACACGTTCGTCAACAGCACCGTGATCACCCCGACGACCTACCCGGGGAGCGGGGCGGCCAACGGCCCGCCGATCGGCATCTTCGCGTTCGAAGGCGGCGACCTGATCTACAACAACTACGTGGCGACCTCGATCACGGCGT
>JASHTC010000224.1 GCA_030040755.1 Thermoplasmata archaeon
TGCCGGCCTCGGCCCAGGTGGAGTTGGGAGAGATCGTCAGGTCCGGAGCCGCCGGGGCCGATGACTCCGCAGCGCGCCCCGCCCCCGATAGGTCGGGAGTCGAGGGGGAAGTGGCCCCGAGGCCCGTGAGCCCGCTCAGGAGAACGAGGACGGGAACCAGGATGCCGAGGGGGACGGCTCCGGCCCCCGACGCTCCCCATCCGGACCCCGCCACGAGACCACCGGGACGTGCGAAGTCGCCGGGCTATTTCGAACGACATCGCCCGGCGGGCGATGGAAGCTGGGGGGAGGGGGCGCGTCAGGGGCCGGACGTGACGAGCGCCACGTGGTCGCGGGCGAACGGGGCCAGCCCCACCTCCTGTCGGACCTCGATCCCGGCCCGCCCGAGCTCGGCTCGGGTCTCCCGGACGACCGAGGCGGCGGGCCGCCGTTGGGTGACGGAGCGGACCTTGAGCATCAGGATCCCGCGGCCCCCCGCCGCGAGGGTCGCTCGGGCGTTCTCCACGAAGATCGCCGCCTGATTGCGCTGGGCGACGTCCTGGTACAGGAAGTCGACCTCGCCCACGTCCGCGCGGTAGCGCTCGGGCAGTTGCGCGTCCGCCAGGATCGGGAGCAGGTTCCGGCGGCGTCGAGCGAGGGCGAGGAGGGGTGCGAACGAGGTCGCGCTCTTCTCGACCACGTAGACCGGGGTCGGGTCCAAGACGTCCGACAGATGGCTCACGGTCGTCCCGTGGGCCCCCCCGAGGTAGAGGGACTTGCGCGCCCCGCGCCACACGTCGGTCGCGGCGCCCTTCACGAGCAGGGCCGCGAGCTTGGAGCGGAACGGGTCCCAGTGGCGGTATTCCACCCTGTCCACCGTGCGGAGGGTCTCCCCATACACCCGGTCGCCCGGGGGACCGCGGTTCGGGGTATAGAGGTCCCGGCCGTCGCGCGCGACGCCCGGCCACCCCGTCGCTTCCACGGGAGTCCTAGGCGACCTCGGCGACGATCTCGACTTCGACCGGGGCGTGGAGGGGCAACGCAGCGACCCCGACGGCGGCCCGAGCCGGCCGTCCCGCCTCGCCGAACACCTCGACCAGCAGGTCGGTCGCCCCGTTGGCGACCTCGTGTTGACGGACGAACCCGGGCGACGAGGCGACGAAGACCCCCACCCGGAGGATCCGGGTGACCCGGTCGAGCGACCCGAGCGCGGCCGCCAGCGCGCTGAGCCCCTGGAGCGCCGCTGCTCGGGCGAGCTCGCGGGCCGCCTCCGCGGGGACATCCCGGTCGACGAGCCCGGGCCGCGCCACCCCCGCGCCCTCGGTCACGATCTGGCCCGAGACGAACGCCATCCCATCGTGGAGAGCCACGGGGACGTACGTCCCCTTGGGCGTCGGCGGGGCGGGCAACGCCAGTCCCAACTCCCGAAGCCGAGCGGTCGGCGAAGCCGCCATGCTCGCCTCCAGCCGGCCGGACGGAAAACGAGTGCGCCTCGGGTCGGTCGGCAGGGCTATGAATGGGCCGCGGGTTCCATCCGCCGATGTCCTTCTTCCGCCGGCTCCGTCGGGATAAGGAGGAACCACCGGAGGAGACGCCCCCCAAGGCCGCTCCCGAGAAACCGAAGCCGACGGCCGGGGGGGCCGCCACTCCCCGTCCCCCGCCCACCGAAGCGAAGGAAGAGGCGCCCGCTCCGGCCCCGCCGGTGGCGGCTCCGGTTCCGCCCGCGGCGCCGACGGCGACCCCCGACCCGGTCCCGACGACCGCGGCGTCTCCCTCCGTCCCGGCCGCGGCCCCGGAGGCGCCGGCGGGGGCGGTCGCCGCTCCCGTGCCCCCGACCTACGGACCCCCTCCGCCCCTGCCTGGCCCGGCGCCCGCGGCCCCGTCCCCACCCCCCGCGCAGATGACCCCGCTCTCGCTCTGTTTCGTCTGCGAGACCCCGCTGGAAGGGAAGTACTGCCCGACCTGCAAGGTCACGTGGGTCGAGTGAACGGAGGACGGGCCCGCGGCCCCGTACTCTTTTGACTCCCCTTCGTTGAGGCCTTCTCGCTCCATGGCTTCCTCCTCGGGCGTCGTCGAGTTCGACGCGCTGGAACGCGCGGTCATCGACCATGTCTTCACGGCCCAGCCGGGGGTCGCGGTCGGTCTCGGACTGCACGAGTACGACGGGCGGATGCCGGACGTCTCCCGGGAGAGCACGGACCGGTGGGCCCGGCAGGCCGACGGATTGCTGGGCCGCCTGGCGGCGGTGGACGAGGGGGAATTGCCGGACGGACGACGGGTCGACCGGTTCCTCCTCCGCCTCACCCTCGAGGGTCTCCTGTTCGACCTGCGGGAGTGGGCCCAGCTCGACTGCAACCCGATGGCCTACCTGGGCGGCGTCGCGCTGACGCCCTACCTCATCCGCAACTACGCCCCCGCCGCCGACCGGGTCCGCGCGATCGTGCAGCTGCTCGAGAAGGTTCCCCGGCTCCTCGACGACGGGCGCCGGCGACTGGTCGGTCCGATGCCGAAGCCGTACGTCGAGATCGCGATCTCGATGGCCGCCGGCCTGCCCAGCCACCTGGACGAGGTCGAGGCGTTCGCGCAAGGGGCGGGTCGCGGGGAGGTCGTGCACGGGCCCCGGGTGCGTGCCCAGGAAGCGATCGACCGGTTCCGCGCGTGGTTGACGGACGAGGGACTGCCCCGCTCGGTACCCGACTTCGCGCTGGGGGCCCCGCGCTACCAGCGCCTGTTGTTCGTGCGGGAGGGGTTGGAGACCCCGTTCTCGGCCATCCGGAAGGCGGGGGCGGCGGACCTGGCCCGGAACCAGGCGCGCCTGGCGGAGATCGCCGCGGAGGAGACGGTCTCCGTCGCGGAATTGCTGCAGCGCCTCGGTCAGGACCATCCGCCCGCGGCCGACGTGGTGCCGACGGCCGCGCGGTTCGTCACGGAGTCGCGCGAGTTCGTGCGCGCGAAGGCGCTCGTCTCGATTCCGGAGCCGGTGATCGTTCGCGTCGAGGAGACGCCGTTGTGGGGCCGGGCGCTGTCGACCGCGAGCATGGACTCCCCCGGGCCGTTCGACCCGACTCCCGAGGGGGTCTACTACGTCACCCCGATCGACCCGGCGTGGAGCCCGGCCCAGCAGGAGGAGTGGCTCCGGTCGTTCAACCGGACCCTGCTGCGGAACATCACCGTCCACGAGGTCTTCCCCGGACACTACCTCCAGTTCCTCCACCTCCGGACGGTGCCGGGGAGTCTCGCCCGCCGGGTCTTCCGCTCCGCCTCGTTCATCGAGGGGTGGGCGCACTACGCCGAACAGCTGGCGGTCGAGGCCGGCCTCGGCGCCCCCCGGCACGATGCCGAGGTCGGGCAGATCCACGACGCCCTCCTGCGGGACTGCCGTCTCCTCTCGTCGATCGGGCTCCACACCGACGGCTGGTCGGTCGAGCGCTCGACCCAGCTGTTCATGCACGAGGCGCACTTCGACCGCCTGCCGGCCGAGCGCGAGGCGATCCGCGGGACGTTCGACCCCGAGTACTTCTGCTACACGCTCGGCAAGCTCGCGATCCTGAGCGCTCGGTCGAAGCTCCTCGCCCCGGTCTTCGGGGGGAGCCTGATGCGGTTTCACGACACGCTGCTCGGGCTCGGCTGCCCGCCGGTCGGCCTCCTCGAGCGGTTGCTCGAGGCGGGCCCCGCGCGCTAGGGACGCCGAGCGCCCGTCCCGGCGCCCGACCGAACGTTTCTTCCGTGGGCGACCCTCTCGCCCGGTCGCGATGCCCCGGGCTCCGCGCCAGGCCCCGTTCAGCGTCCAGGTCGCCGGCGTGGTCCCGCTCTCTCGCACGGCGGCGTTCTCGGTGGCGGTGGAGGAGCTCCGCGAGGCGCTCGGCCGGCTCGGTCTCGAGTTCGTCCCGGGCGCCAAGGGGACGGTGACCGAGCGGGGCACCCGGGTCGGCGAGGTCAAGGCCTGGACCGCGCGGGAGCGAGTCCGTCTCGCCTGGCACCCGGCGCCCTGGATGTCCGACGAGGTCACCGAGGTCGAGCTCCGGTTCGAGGACGTCCCCGGCGGCACGAAGGTCACGCTCGAGCATCGCGGCGGAGCGTCCGTGTTCGGGGAGGGCGCCGAGGCGGCCGGATGGCTGTTCGGCGGCGCGTTCGCGCCGTTCCTTCGGAGCCTGGCGCCGGCGGCCCTCGGGGACTGGGTCACCGACCGTGCGGCCCGCCGTCCCTCCGGCCCGCGCGCGCGCGAGATCTACTCGGACCCGGAGTTCCACCGACCGAACTTCGCCCTGCTGCTCGAGGTCCTCGACCTCGGCCCGAAGGACCGCCTCCTCGAGGTCGGGTGCGGGGGCGGGGCGCTCCTCCGCGAGGCCCTCCAGAGCGGGTGCCGGGCGACCGCGGTCGACCACAGCCCGGAGATGGTGCGCCTCGCCCGACAGAACAACCGTGCGGCGGTGGCGGAGGGCCGCCTCGAGGTGATCGAGGCGGAGGCGAGCCGCCTGCCGGTCCCGGAGGATACGTTCACGAGCGCGGTCTGCACCGGGGTCTTCGGGTTCCTGCCCCATCCGCTCGAGACGCTGCGGGAGGTCCACCGCGCCGTCGTGACCGGGGGCCGGTTCGCCCTCTTCACCGGGACCCGGGCGCTCGTGGGGACCCCGGCCTGCCCCGAGCCGATGGCGGCCCGGTTCCGCTTCTACGAGGACGCCGAGCTGGAGGAGCTCGCGCGCTCCGCGGGATTCCGGGACGCCGCGGTACGACGACCGGACCTCACCCGCTACGCGGTCGCCCTCGGCCTGCCGGAGGAGGTCGTCGCGGTGTTCAGAGGCCACGCGGACGGGGGCCAGCTCCTCGTCGGGCACAAGGCCCGCCTCTGAGCGGGCGCCGATCGCCGCGCCGGCGGACCCGTCGGTCCGCCTACGGCGTCGGGATCCAACCCTGGCGGGCGAGCTCGCGCAGGATGTGCTCGGCGGACTCGGCCGGGGAGAGCCGGACGGTGTCGACCGTGATCTCGGGATGGTCGGGCGGCTCGTACGGGTCGTCCACGCCCGTGAAGGCCGTGATCTCGCCGGCCCGGGCCTTCCGGTACAGCCCCTTGACGTCCCGCTCCTCGCAGACGGCGACGGGCGTCGAGACGTACACCTCGACGAACCGGCCGATCTCGCTGCGCGCCGCGGCGCGGGAGGTGCGGTAGGGGGAGATGAGCGCGACGATCGGGATCGCCCCGTTCCGGGCGAGGAGCTTGGCGCAGAAGGCGACGCGGCCCGCATGGGCCTCCCGTGACTTCCGGTCGAAGCCGAGGTCGGCGCTGAGGCCGCGCCGTACCTCGTCGCCATCCAGCAGGTCGGCATACCAGCCCCGCGCGGTCAGGCGGGGCAGCAGCTCCCGGGCGATCGTCGTCTTTCCGGCGCTGGGCAATCCGGTCAGCCAGATGCAGAATCCCGGCGGTCCTCGGGTCATCGTGGTACTCCCTCCTCAGACGATCGTCACGTTCGGCCGTCGCAGGACCTCGGCGACCTCGGGCCGGAGGATCTCGGGCGGCAGGGGAGCCCCGGAGGCCAGCGCCTCGCGGATGCGGCTCTGGCTGGTCTCGGCCCGCTCGGAGGCCGGATGCACGCACGTCCGCCCGCTCGCCATCCAGCCGCAGCGGCGGCAGAAGAACGACTCCTCGTAGCGTACGGGGAGGACCCCGATGTCGAACGCGTCGAAGACCCGGTGGCAGGCATACGGGTCGTAGTACTTCCCGACGCCCGCCTGGTCCCGGCCGACGATGTAGACCCCGCATCCGTAGTTCCGGCGCACGATGGCGAGGAACAGCGCCGCCTTGGGGCCGCCGTAGCGCATCGTGATCGTGAGCGGGCTCATCAGGACCCGGTCCGCCGGGTAGTAGTGGCGCACCAGGGCGTCGTACGCCTGGAGGATCACCTCGGGACGGTAGTCCCCCTTCTTGAGCCGCCCGACGACCGGATGGATCAGGAGGCCGTCCACGTCCTCCCGCTCGAGCGTGAGCCGCTGGATGTACTCGTGGGCGGTGTGCGGGGGATTGCGGCACTGGTAGGCGGCCACCCGCGACCAGCCCCGGCGGGAGAACTCCGCGCGCGTCTCCGCCGGAGTCGGCTCGTCCCGTTCCCAGGGCGGGAGCAACCGGTGGACGAGGTCGACCGGCCCGGCCCAGGCGGTCTCGCCGCCCGCGAGGAGGTCCGCGACGTTGGGGTGGGCGGGGTCGTCGGTCCCGTACGTGGCGCGCGCGAGGGCCCGTCGGTCGATCGGGAAGGTCTCCTCCACATGGAGGACCGCGATGAGCCGGTCCTGGCCGTCGAGGAGACCCACCTCGTCCCCGGCGCGCACCGACGACGCGGAGGGGGTCCCCGGGGGCACCGGAAAGTGGATGGGGATCGACCACGGGAGCCCGTTCGGGAGCCGACCGGTGGCCGCGACCGACCGCACGGTCTCCGCATCCATGAACCCCTCCAGCGGGCTGTAGGCCCCGATCCCGATCTTCTCCGCATCGTAGAGCTGGTCGATCGGAGGGTGGACGGTGACGAGGTGGCCGCGCTCGGCGTCACGACGCGCCCGGGCCGCCTCGGGGAGCTCCCGCTCGACGAGACGGCCTCCATACGGGTCGATCATCCAGCGCGCGCCCTCCCCCGAAGGGGGCGCGAACGAAGCGCGCGCGCTTAAGACCCCTTGGGAGCGGCGAGCTCCAGCCCCGCGCTCGCGAGGGCGCGGTGCAACCCGTGGGCGTGGATCCCGCACTCGACCTTGCCCTGGCCCCGCCAGCGACCCGCGCGTTCGTCCTCGCCGGCGGCGACGGGCGAGGTGCAGGGGGCGCAGCCGACGCTCGGGTACCCCTGGGCCCAGAGCGGGTGGCGCGGGACCTCATGGTCGTCGAGATACGTCTCGACCTGCGCGAGGGACCATCCCACGAGGGGGTTGACCTTGAAGAGGCCGCCCCCGGCCACGAGCTCCTGCCATTCCACCACCCGGGTCTGCCCGCGTCCGGCATGCTGGCTGCGACGGAGCCCGGTCATCCACGCCGCCCGACCGCGGAGCGCCCGCTCGAGGGG
>JASHTC010000225.1 GCA_030040755.1 Thermoplasmata archaeon
CGGTCGACCGCCTGGACCTCGAGGAAGTGGTTGCCCGAGCCAAGGGTGCCGAGCTGCTTGAGCCCCCGCTTCTTCGCGCTCTCGGAGACCTCCGCCGGCAGGGCCTGCCCCAGGCAGCCGTCCTCCTCCTGCACGGCGAGGTCGGCCGTCCGCCCGAGGCCGCGGCCGACCGCCCAGCGTGCCCCGCCGGTGAGCACCTCGTCGACCTCCGAGCGGGGGAGCGGGTAGCCGCCGTGCGAGCCGACCCCCGAGGGGACCTCGCGGTAGAGCCGCTCGATGAGCTCGGAGAGCCGGGGCCGCACCTCCTCCACGCTCAGGGACGTGCGGAGGAGGCGGACGCCGCAGTTGATGTCGTAGCCGATCCCGCCCGGGGAGACCACCCCCTCGGCCAGGTCGAACGCAGCGACCCCGCCGACCGGGAACCCGTAGCCGAAGTGGATGTCGGGCATCGCGAGGGCGTTGCGCTGGATGCCGGGGAGCGTGGCGACGTTCGCGAGCTGCGCCAGTGACGGGTCCCCCTCGACCGCGGTCAGGAGCGCCGTGTCGGAGAACAGGATCCCGGGGACCCGCATCCCCGGTTGCTCCGAGGGGTCGATGCGGTAGGTGAACTCGTCCATCTGGACGAGGGCCGGGACCTTCTCCATGGCGCGCGGCGAGCCCCGGTGCGTATTAGAGCTTCGGTGCGCCGCGACACCCCCGGCCGGAGGTGAGGCCCCTCGGGACAAAGCGACAAGTAGCGCCCTCTCGTAGCAACGGCGGGGGGCCCGCATGCTGCTCCGCACGCTGCTCACGCTGGTCAACTTGGGCGCGATCACGGTCGCGATCGTCGTGCTGCTCGCCTACCCGAGCTACTCGGGTCCGGCGTTCTACCTCCTCCTCGGCTGGATGTTCGGCAGCATGATCCTCGTCTACGGACCGTGGGGGAACCGCCCGGTCGGAGGCGCTCGGCCCGCGAGCGGCCCGCCGCCCCCGGGGACCCCCGCGGTCGCCCGCGGGAGCTCGGGCCCGGCGGCCGCTCCCGCGGAGATCCCGTTCTGCATCTACTGCGCGGCCCCCCTCCCCCCGGGGGCAGCCTTCTGCACCGCCTGCGGCCACCGGGCGACCCACGTCTAGGGAGCGGCGCGCATGACCTCCTCGAGCCCGATCGTCCGCCTCCCGCTGGTCGCGATGGCGGCCGTGCTGGCCGGGCTCACGGTCGTGGCGCTGGTCCTGGCGAGCGACGCCGCCTTCCGGCACTGGGGATGGTGGCGGCTCTCGTTCTTTGCGATCCCCGTCGTGGTGGCGGGGTATTACCTGAACGAGTACCGCAAGCTCCCCTACGAGCCGTGGCACTTCTTCCCGCCGCGCCCCACGCCCGACCCGGGCCCGGGCGGTTCTCCGGACGCACCTCCCTCTCCCTCGACCGCCCCGGCGGCCGCACCGGTCGCCGCCGCCCCTCCGACCCCGCCCCCGGCGGCCGATGACGAGCCGTTCATCGACCCGGTCGAGGAGGCGGACCGGTTGTCCCAGGAGCGACGGGTCCCGGAGCCGGACGCGCCGGACTCGGCGCCCCCGGGGGAGTCGACCGAGCCGTCTACTCCGGGGCGATGAACATCATCGGCTCGCGCGCCCGCGCGTTCGCTCCCGCCGCGACCTTCAGGTCCCGCACGACCCCCGCGACGGGGCTCGTCACCTCGTTGCGCATCTTCATCGCCTCGAGCACGAGCAGGACGTCCCCGGCCCGGACGCGGGCCCCCTCCGCGACGCGCACTTCGATGACCTTGCCCGGCATCGGCGGCGTGACCGCGACCCCCCCGCCGGCCCGCTCGCTCGATGCCTTCGGGGCCGGCGGGAGAGGGCCCGCGGCCGGTCCGCGTCCCGCGGAGGGAGCGGGGGGTTCGGGCGCGCCGAGCCGTTCGATTCGAACCGGGGCGCGCTCCCCGTTGACGTCGACCGGGGCGGGGGGCTCGGGGAAGTGATCGGGCCAGTTCTCGACCAGCACCCGCTCCCCTCCGACCTCGAGCTCGACCCGGAGCGGCGAATCCTTCACGACCGTGACCGGGAACGCGTGGCCGTCGAGGGTGACGGAGGAGAGGTCCGGGGCGACCTCCACCTCCTCGGTCTTACCGTCCCGTACGACGCGCAGCCGCATCGAGGTACCTCCGCTGGCTCTGGAGACGGGCGCGGCCTTCGTGGGCCCAGGGGCTCACCCCGGACCCGCTGCCGCCGACCGCCGTCGCGCGGGGCGGGGCGCTCGGTCGGGGGGTGCGCAGCGCGCCGATGACGCCCAGGGCGGCCGCCACGAGGACGTCGGAGGTCAGGCCCCGGTCCTGGGTGGACCGGTAGGTCCGGTAGACCGCCGGGAAGAGGGCGTAGCTCAACGCCTCGGCCCCGTCGGCGGCGGGGACCAGGGCGCGGACCTCCTGCAGCGATTTTTCGAACTCGGGCGCGAGCAGGTCGGCCGGGCGGCCCCGGATCGCCGGGTGGCCCGACGTCACGGCGCGCACGAGCTCGGGCTCCATCGGGGCGGGCGGGGTGCCGTACAGGCCGCGGACGTAGTCGCGGACCTCCTGCGTGATCGTCCGGTACCGCGCCCCGGTGAGGACGTTGAAGACCGCCTGGATCCCGACGATCTGGCTCGTCGGGGTGACGAGGGGGGGATAGCCGAGGTCGGCCCGGACGCGGGGGACCTCCGCGAGGACCTCCCGGAGCCGGTCCATCGCGTCCTGCTCGGCGAGCTGGGAGAGGAGGTTCGAGATCATCCCCCCGGGGATCTGGTGCGTGAGGATCCCGGGGTCGGTCTGCAGCGAGCGGAGGTTGAGGAGGGGCCGGTACCGGTCCATCACGGTCGCGAAGTAGCCGGCGAGCTCGGCGAGCGCGTGGAGGTCGAGATGCGGGTCGTGGGCCGTTCCCTGCATCGCGGCGACCAGCGTCTCCGTCGGCGGCTGGGAAGCGCCCCCCGCGAACGGGCTCAGCGCGCCGTCCACCGCCGCCGCACCGGCGTCCACGACCGCGAGACAGGTGAGGGTCGAGAGCCCGCTGGTCGAGTGCGTGTGCACGACGACCGGTAGACCGACCTCGCGCACGAGGGCGCGGACGAGCTCGGCCCCCTCCTTCGGCGGCATGAAGCCGCCCATGTCCTTCACGCACAGCTCCGCGGCCCCCGCCTCGGCCAGACGGTGCCCGAGCGCCACGAACGACTCGAGCGTATGGACCGGGGACTGGGTGTAGCAGATCGTTCCCTGGGCCCGCGCCCCGGCTTTCCGCACGGCGTCGAGGGCCGCCCGCATGTTCTCCGGGTCGTTCAGCGCGTCGAACACGCGGAAGATGTCGACGCCCTGACGGACCGCCTCGGCGACGAACTTCTGGACGACATCGTCCGGGTAGTGCCGGTAGCCGACGAGGTTCTGGCCGCGCAGCAGCATCTGCAGCGGCGTCCGCGGCATCGCCTTCTTGAGGAGGCGCAGGCGCTCCCACGGGTCCTCGCGGAGGAAGCGCAGGCAGACGTCGAACGTCGCGCCTCCCCACACCTCGAGGGAGCGGTAGCCGATCGCGTCGAGGCGCTCCGCCGCGGGGAGCATGTCCCGCGTCCGCATCCGGGTCGCGATCAGCGATTGGTGGCCGTCCCGCAGGACCGTCTCGGTGATCCCGACCATCGGACGACGCCTCCGCCCTACAGCGGGATGTTCCCGTGCTTCCGGGGGGGTCGGTCGTCGCGCTTGGTGGCCAGCAGGCGGAGGCCGTCGACGAGCCGCGCGCGCGTCTCGGCGGGGTCGATGACGTCGTCGATGTAGCCCCGCTCCGCGGCGAGGTACGGGTTGAGGAACTCGGCCTTGTACTCGGCCCCGAGGCGCTCGCGCAGCGCGGCCTGTTCCCCCGCGGGGGCGTCCTCGAGCTCGCGGCGGTAGAGGATGTTCACGGCCCCGTCGGCGCCCATGACCGCGATCTCGGCGGTCGGCCAGGCGAGGTTCAGGTCGCCGCCGAGGTGCTTCGAGCACATGACGTCGTAGGCCCCCCCGTAGGCCTTGCGCAGGATGACCGTCATCATCGGGACGGTGGCTTCGGCGTAGGCGTAGAGGAGCTTGGCGCCGTGGCGGATGATCCCGCCGTACTCCTGGGAGGTACCGGGCAGGAAGCCGGGCACGTCCACGAGGGTGAGCAGCGGGAGGTTGAACGCGTCGCAGAACCGCACGAACCGCGCGGCCTTGGTGGAGGCGAGGATGTCGAGGGTGCCCGCGAGCACGCGCGGGTTGTTCGCCACGACCCCGACCGGATGCCCGTCGAGCCGGGCGAGCCCGACCACGATGTTCGGGGCGAAACCGGCGTGGACCTCGAGGAGCGAATCGACGTCCACGACCCGCTCGAGGACCGCGTGCACGTCGTACGGGGCGTTCGAGTCCTCGGGGACGACCTGGTCGAGCTCGGCGGCGGCCGCGTCGGGCGGGGCGGCCGCCGGCGCGGCCGGCGGCTCCTCGAGGTTGTTGAGCGGGAGGTAGGAGAGGATCCGGCGGGCCAGCCCGAGGGCCTCGGCGTCCGAGCTCGCGGTGAAGTGCGAGACCCCGCTCACGGTGCCGTGGGTGTCGGCCCCCCCCAGCTGGTCGAAGGTGACCTCCTCCCCCGTGACGCTGCGGATCACGTCGGGTCCGGTGATGAACATGTGCGCGGTCCCGCGGGCCATGATCACGAAGTCGGTGATCGCTGGAGAGTAGACCGCCCCGCCGGCGCACGGACCCAGGATGAGCGAGAGCTGCGGGACGACCCCCGAGAGCTCGACGTTCCGGAAGAAGACCTCCCCGTAGCCGCCGAGGCTCACGACCCCCTCCTGGATACGCGCCCCCCCGGAGTCGTTGAGCCCCACGATGGGGACCCCGGCCTTGCGGGCCGTGTCCATGACCTTGACGATCTTCATCGCGTGCGCCTCGCCGAGCGCTCCGCCGAAGACGGTCGCGTCCTGGGCGAAGGCGCAGACCGGTCGGCCGTCGACCTCCCCCCAGCCGGTGACGACCCCGTCCCCCGGGATCCGACGCTCCTCGAGGCCGAACTTGGTCACCCGGTGGGTGACGAACGGGTCGAGCTCGGTGAAGGAGCCCGGGTCGAAGAACGCCTCGAGACGGTCGCGGGCGGTCAGCTTCCCGCCCGCCCGGTGCTTGGCGACGCGCTCGGCGCCCCCGCCCTCCCTCGCGCGCTTCTTCAGCGCGTTCCATCGGTCGAAGGAGGGTTTCACGGTTCGACCACCAGGTCCCCGGCGCGCACCGCGACCGGCCCCTCGGGGGTCCTCAGCCAGAGCTCCCCCTCTTCGCCGAGGGCGGTGATGACGCCGGCGAGGGTCCCGTCCACGGTCGCGCGGTGGCCGAACCCGTGCAGCACGGCGCGGCATTCGGCCAGGATCGTCTCGGCGCCGCCGGGGCTTCCGAGGGTTTCCACGGCCGAGCTCGCCGCCCGGACTACGAGCTCCTCGACCTCCTCGAGCGGAGGGACCGGGTCGACGAGTTGCCCGAGCGTGACGACCCGGGACCGCACCTCCGGCGGGAACGCCGCGGGGGGGGTCGAGACGTTCAGGCCGATGCCGATGACCGACGCCCGTCCGAGCTCGGTCGAGTCGACCTCATCGACCAGGATGCCGCCGAGCTTGCGCGGGGGGCCGCGGTCGACGATCAGCAGGTCGTTCGGCCACTTGAGCCGCGGGTGGACCCCGAACCGCTCCGCGAGCGCTCGCCCGACGCGGGCGCCCACCGCCAACGGCACGAGCGAGGCGTCCGAACGCGGGGCGCGGAGGATGAGGGAGAGATAGAGGCCGCCGTCGGGGGAGGCCCACCGGTGGTCGAGCCGCCCGAGTCCCGACGTCTGGCGGCGGGCGACCACGCGCGTCCCGGCGGGAGCTCCCTCGCGCGCGCGGCGTATGGCTTCGGTCTGGGTGGACGGGAGCTCCGCCCGGAACTCTCGACCGCCCACCCGACCGACCTCCCCCGGGCGGGGACGGTCCACGGCCCTTAACGGTTTGCCGCGCGCGGCTCACTCCGGGACCGGGCCGAAGAACTCGACCCAGTTGCCGTCGGGGTCCCGGGTGAACACGAGGTTCTCATGGGCCTCGCGGATCCGCGCGACGACCGGGAGCTTCCGGCGGCGAAGCTCCGCCTCCCATGCCTCCACGTTGGAGACGCGGAACCCGAAGTGGTCGAACTCGGTCCCGGCGCGGATCGGCGTGTAGTACCGGTTCGAGCGGGGGTAGTAGTTCAGTTCGACCCCCTGGGCGGCGCCCGGAAATCGGAGCTGCACCCATCGGCCCCCATGGCCCATGGTCCCCCGCCGATGCACCGTGAAGCCGAGGCGACGGTAGAACCGGAGGGACCGGGCCAGAGAGCGCACGCGCAGGCCGGCGTAGACGAACTCGACCTTGACCTTCGCCATGCGAGCCCCGGGGACGTTCGTCGGGGATAAACCTTGGCCCGCCGAGCCCCCTCGCCACCCCTATAGGCACCCCGGGCTCCGGACGCCGTGACCTCCCTCAAGGGATTGCTGGAGGCGCTCGCCCCGGAGATCGAGCAGGAGTTGCAGCGACATCTCCGGGGGTTCTTCGGCGCCTTCATTCGTGCCTACCTTCCGCAGCACTGGTCGTTCGTGACCGAGGAGGGGACCGACACCGTGCGGATCGACCCGTCCGGCGCGGTCACGGTCCTCGGGGGCGCGGTTCCGGCCCCCGACGTCACGGTCCAGGGACCCCGGGAGCGGCTCGAGCAGGTCCTCTCGAAACGGGAGAAACGGGCGGGGAAGGTCCCGGACCTCGCGGTCGTCGCCCACACCGCCCGGGGGCGCGCGGCGTTGGAGCAGGTCCGGGCCCGCTTCGGGTTGTAACCCGGGACTACCCGCTCGCCCCGAGCTCCCGCAGGCGGCGGACCATCTTGACCACGGCCCGGACCGCGTTCGCCGCGTTCTCGATCCGGTCCTGCGCCTGGAGCCGAGTCTCGCCGGGTCCCGAGATGCCGAGCCCGAGCGGCTTTCCGTGCTCGACGGAAAGGTCGATCAGCTTGCGCGCCGCCTGGTTCATCACGACCTCGTCGTGGTCCGTCTCTCCCTCGATCACCGCGCCGACGGCGACGACCCCGTCCACGTCCGCGCGGCGGAAGAGCTCCTGGACCGCGAGGGGGATGTCGTAGACGCCCGGGGTCTTGACGACGGGGCCGAGCTTCGCCCCGAGGAACCCGACCTCCTCCTTCGCGCGCTCGAGCATCAGGAGCGTCACGTCGTAGTTGAACTCGCTCGCCACGATCGCCACCCGCACGTCCGCCTGGTCCGAACCGCCCCGTTGCTTCGCCATCGTTGTTCTCCGAAAGGACCGTGAGTTCCCTACCGCACCGGCCGCGCGGGCCCCGCGTCCGCGAACCCCTGGCGCTGGCCGGTGCCCGCGCGCCGGGCCAGGTCGTGGGGACGGAACAGGAGGGAGTAGGCGTTGACCGCATGCTCCTCGGCCCGCCGCCGGGCAAGGGCGTCGAGCGCGCGGGGCCCGTCGGCCTCCCCTTCGAAGACGAAGCACTCGAGCACCGGTTTCGCCTCCAGGACCCCCGCGTAGAGCAGGCCGAGCGACGCCTCGTGGGCGCAGGTCTTGTCGTACTCCGCTCGGCCGGGCATCCCGAGGGCGAGGCAGAGGTCGACGTGCTCCTCGCGGAACAGCTGGCGACAGGCGACCGGGAGGTCCTTGATCCCGGGGACGGTCCGGCGCACGATGCGGAAGCCGGTGCCCCGGCCCCGGAGGCTCCGGACGGCGGCCCCGGCCATGTCGACCCGCGCGAACGTCGTGTCGGCCACGCCGACCTTCC
>JASHTC010000226.1 GCA_030040755.1 Thermoplasmata archaeon
GTGCTCGATCAAGCACCGTCGGGGAGACTTCCGCTACCTGACGTGGGGGGGACACCGTTGCGACGAGGGCTATACGCCGCCGACCGCGACCCCCAGGCGGTCGAGCGCGGCGCGGTTGAGGGGAGTCCTCTCGACCTCCAGGGCGTCCGCGGTCGGGTACACCTCGACCTCGAAGGCCGGCCAGGGTAAGCGCCGGGCGGCCCGACGGAGACGCTCGGGGGCCAGCTCGACCCGCCGCCGGCCGACGTCGAGGCGGTAATCGTCCGGACCGAGGCGGGCGCGGCGCGCGATCCGCGACGCCCAGCGGGGCAGGTCGACGCGCGACGCGGCCTCCACGACGCCGAGCACCACGGTCCCGTCGGGGGTGCGCTCGGCGAACGCCGGCGCGGTGCGTTCGGCCTGTCGAAGGAACCGCTGGCGCATCTGGACGCCGTCCTTGAACCGGGAGGAACAGTAGTGCACGGGGACGGAGAGGTCGGACTCGCGCACGAGACGTTCGGCGAGAGCCCGACTTCCCCGGACTCCCCAGCCGTTCCTCGGGTCGAGGGCGTAGCCGCGCGCGTGCATCTCCTCCTCGTTCGTCTCGGAGAACTCGAGCTCGTTCAGATTGACGAAGTCGACCCCGATCCCGTCCAGCGTGCGAAGGAGTCGTCGGAGCTCCGCCTCCTTGTCCGGCAGCACCGGCACCTCCACGCCGCGGCGGATCCCCCAGGCCGGGGCCGCCTCGAGGACGGCCCGGTACGCACCGCCCTCGGAGGCCAGCGGCCCCCACAGGTAGTGCGGGACGTGGAGCCGGAACTCGTCCAGCCCGGCCCGGGCCAGCTCCTGGAGCTTTGCCGGGTTCGGCTCGTGGGTGTACAGGTGGATGTTGTGCTCGGGCCCGAACTCCGCCTTGAGCAACCGTACGTAGTGGACCACCCGGTCGACCACTCCCAGCGGGTCGCCGCCGGTGACCCCCGTGCCGCCCGCCCCGATGGCTCGCGCCTCCTCGAGGACATCCGCGTCGGTGAGGACCCGCCGCTCGTTCGCGTAGACGACGTCCTTCTGGTTTCGGTTCGGCGAGACCGGACAGTAGAAGCAGCGGAAGCGGCAGACCCCCGTCACGAAGAGGACCATCTTGCGGCCCTCGGCGCACTGGGTGCACGCCGGCGATAGCGCGCCCCGGTGGCTCGACGCCATCGGGAGCAGGTGTACGGAGCCGGAGTCCATGGCAGGAGGGAGGGGCGACGCCGCCGTAATAGCCGTTTCCGTCGGCACCGCGCACGGGCGCCGGCCCGCGACGGTGGCGCGACGCCACCAAGTGAGGTCCGGGGGAGGAGCGAGGCTTAGGCTCAAATCCCCGCCTCGACTGGACGCGCGCAACCTCGGGAGGTACGTCGGCGATGGAGATGCAACCGGGACAGATGGCCTACGACCGCGCCAGCACGGTGTTCTCGCCGGACGGCCGCCTCTTCCAGGTCGAGTACGCCCTTCAGGCGATCCAGATGGGCGGCACCGCGGTCGCGGTGACGTACGACACGGGGATCATCTTCGTCGCGTTCCGGAACCTTCCCGCGAGCAGCCTCGCGGAGGCCGGCTCGATCGAGAAGAGCTTCGCGGTCGACGCCGGACTCGGGTGCGTGACCGCCGGACTCATCGCCGACTCCCGCGTGCTCGTCGAGTTCCTCCGGGTCGAGGCCCAGCGGCACCGACTCACCTTTGGCGAGTCCGCGCCGTACGCGCTCCTCGGCCACGCGCTCGGCACCCTCCTCCAGCAGTTCACCCAGTTCGGGGGAACGCGCCCGTTCGCGGTCTCCCTCCTGCTCGGGGGGTTCAACGGGTCGACCCCCGGCCTCATCGAGCTCGACCCGAGCGGCGCGACCATCGGGTGGAAGGCCTATGCCATCGGCCGCAACCGCCGGGCGGTCGCGGACTACCTCGAGGAGAAGGTCGCCGAGCACCTGAACGAGGACGCCGCGTTCAAGCTCGCGGTCCAGGCGGTCGCCGAGGGCTCGCCCACCCCGTTCCCCCCCGAGGCGCTCGACGTGGCGATCCTGGAGCCCAACTCCGAGCTCCGCCGGCTCTCGCCGGGTGAGGTCGCCCGGCGGGTGCAGGGGATGTCGTTCATCGGCTCGCCCGAACGCAAGCCGAACGGCCGCTGACCGGGGCCCTCATGGCGGAGCGGTCCGGCGCCCGCGAACCCTTCCGCCTCACGCCCGAGCAGGCTCGCCAGCTCTACGCCTACAACTTCCGGGTCTTCGACCGGTTCGTCCGGCGGGTCCACCGCCTCCCCTTGCGGGCCGCGCGGCGGCGCCGGGAGATCGGCCACCAGTCCTTGTTCAAGACGCTCGTCCACATCCTGAACGTCCAGGAGGTGTGGCTCGCCTTCATCGCCCAGCTGCCGGACTCGGAGCTCGACAAGCACCTCGCCGACCCGGCCCGCCACCCGGACTCCTGGCGGGAGTTCGCCGTCTACCATCGTCGGGTGCGGGCCGCCGTCGAGGCCTACCTCGCCCGCCTCACGCCGCGCGAGCTCGCTCGTCCCGTGAAGGCCTGGTGGATGCCCGGGGAGTACACGGTCGCGGACGCGATCCTCCAGACGACGTTCGAAGAGGCCCACCACCTGGGCGAGGTGATCGGGGCGCTCTGGCAGGACGACATCCCCTCCCCCCCGATGACCTGGATCGAGGTCGGCCGGCCGCCCCGCCCCCGGTAGGGGGCGGTCCCCTTCCGTCCGGCCCGACCGACGTCAGGTCGGCCGGGGAGAGGGACCGGGCGCGGTCGCCGCGTCGAACGCCTCGCGCAGACGGATCCGGCGGCGGGTCCGGTGGTAGGTCACCGCGAACCGGTGCGACTCGTCCCGTACGGCGCGCAGGAGGAGCATCGGCGGCAGGTTCGGGTTCGGACGGAGAGGGACGGACCGCTCGGGGAAGTAGAGCTCCTCCTCGCGCTTGGCGAGGCCGACCACCGGGAACCGGTCGCGCGCCCCGATCTCCTGGAGCGCGGTGACCGCGGCGCTGACCTGACCGGCGCCGCCGTCGATCAGCAGGAGGTCCGGCAGGACCTCCCCCTCCGCGACCCGCCGGAGGAAGCGGCGCCGCACGACCTCGGCGACCATCGCGAAGTCGTTGGTCCCCTCGACCCCCCGGATCCGAAAGCGTCGGTACTCGGACTTCTTCGGGGCCCCGCGCTCGAAGACGACCAGCGAGCCGACCGCCTCGTACCCCTGAAAGAGCGAGATGTCGATCCCCTCGATGCGGTTCGGGATCGTCGGGAGCTCGAGGAGGCTCTGGAGGGCACCCAAGACCTCCCGCGGCGCCGGTCCGGGGGTCACCTGGTCGACCGTCGCGCGGGCGAGGCGTTCGGCGAGGCGGGCCAGCGCGGCGTAGCGTCCGGTCGGCCGGAACTGCACCTCGATCCCCTTGGCCGCGAACAGTTCCTCGAGGGGGGAATCCAGGCCGGCCGGGCGCGGACCCGCGAGGTAGATCCGCTCCGGCGGGTGCAGCTGGCCTCCGTAGTACTGGGCCAGGAACTGGCGGAGCACCTCCCCCGGCTCGGGCATGTCGTCCGCGGGCACCTGGAGGAGGTGGGGCTCGGTACCGCGCACCTCCCCCTCCTCGACGTGGAGCAGCCCCACCGCGACCCGGAGGCTCTCCGCGTGCTGGGGGTAGGCCAGCGCGATCACGTCGGCGCGCCCGGCGCCCCGGCCCACCACGTGCTGCCGGTCCGTGAGGGCGTCCAGGCCCCGCAGCGCGTCGCGCAGGAGCGCGGCCCGCTCGAACTCTTCCCGAGCCGAGGCGGCCCGCATCTCCGTCTCGATCTCCGGGCGGAGGGGCGATGCGTTGCCGCGGAGGATGGTCACGGCCCGGTCCACCTGGGCCCGGTAGGCGGTCGCGTCGATCGCGCCGATGCACGGCGCGCTGCAGACCTTGAGGTGGTAGTAGAGGCACGCCTCCTTCGGGAGGCGCACGCACCGCCGGAGCTGGAGCAGGTCCCCGAGGAGCTGCTCGACCGACCGCGCCTCGCGGGCGCTGGTGTACGGCCCGAACAGGAGCACCCCGGCCCGGCGTCGGGGGCGACGCACCAGGAGGACGCGGGGGAACTCCTCCCCGACGGTGACGGCCAGGTACGGGTAGCTCCGGTCGTCCTTCAGGAGGACGTTGTACGGGGGCTGGTACTGCTTGACCAGGCTCGCCTCGAGCAGGAGGGCCTCGCGCTCGTTGGCCGTCGGCACGAACTCGACGCTCGTGCTCTGGGCGAGGATCGTGCCGTCCTTCTCGATCCGGGCGCGCAGGTGGTCGAGGACCCGGCGCCGGAGGCTCCGGGCCTTCCCCACGTAGACGACCTCCCCGCGCGCCGTCTTGAACAGGTAGACGCCCGGGACGTCCGGCCCGGTGCGGAACCCCTCTCCGGAGGCGGCCGCGAGCTGGCTCGCGGGGATGAACGATGGCAGCTCCCGCCGGCCGTCCCCGCTCATCGGCGCGGAGTGCGGATCGCCGGCGCGGGCATCCGGAGGAGCGGCGCGAGGAAGCGGGCGGTGTGGGAGCGGCCGACGCCCGCGACCTCCTCGGGAGCGCCCTCGGCGATCAACCGGCCGCCCGCCTCCCCGCCCTCCGGTCCGAGGTCGATGAGCCAGTCGGCCGACTTCAGCACGTCCAGGTTGTGCTCGATGACCACCACGGTGTTCCCGCCGGAACGGAGGCGGAAGAGGATCTGGAGCAGCCGGTCGACGTCCGCGAAGTGGAGGCCGGTGGTCGGCTCGTCGAGGAGGTAGAGGGTCTTGCCTGTCGGGGCGCGCGCCAACTCGAACGCGATCTTGATGCGCTGCGCCTCCCCGCCCGACAGCGTCGTGGCACTCTGCCCGAGCTTCACGTAGCCGAGGCCGACGTCCTGCAGCAGCTGGAGCCGGCTCTCGATCCGGCGGTGGTTCCGGAAGAACTCGAGCGCCTCGTCCACCGTCATGTCGAGGACGTCGGCGATCGACCGACCCTTGAACCGCACCTCGAGGGTCTCCGTGTTGAACCGCTTGCCCCCGCACTCCTCGCAGGCGACGTAGACGTCGGGGAGGAAGTGCATCTCGTAGCGGATCACCCCGTCCCCCTCGCACGACTCGCACCGCCCGCCGCGGACGTTGAAGCTGAAGCGCCCGGGCCGGAACCCTCGGGCCCGGGCGTCGGGGAGGCTGGCGAACAGGTCGCGGATCGGCGACATCACGCCGGTGTAGGTCCCGGGGTTGCTGCGGGGAGTCCGTCCGATCGGGGATTGGTCGATGAGGAGGACCCGGTCGACTTCGTCGATCCCGTCGATGTAGTCGTGCTTCCCCGGGGTCTCCCGGCCCAGCCCGAGATGGCGCCGCACCGTCTTGTACAGGATCTCCTCGAGGAGCGTCGACTTCCCGCTGCCCGAGACCCCGGAGCAGGCGACGAACAGACCGAGCGGGATCCGGATCGTGTCGCCCTTCAGGTTGTGCTCCCTCGGCCCGTGGACCGTCAGCCAGCGCCCGGTCGGCCGAGCGCGCAGGGCCGGCACGGCGATGGAGCGGCGGCCCGAGAGGAACTCGCCGGTGAGCGACCGGGGAGTCCCCGCGATGCGGTGCGGAGGTCCCGAGTAGAGCACCTCCCCCCCATGGACGCCCGCGCCGGGGCCGAGGTCGACCAGCCAGTCCGACTCGCGCATCGTCATCTCGTCGTGCTCGACGACGAGGACCGTGTTGCCGAGGTCGCGCAAGGTCTTCAGGGTCGCCAGCAGGCGCGCATGGTCCCGCGGATGGAGCCCGATCGACGGCTCGTCGAGGATGTACAGGACGCCCACGAGCCCCGAGCCGATCTGGGTGGCCAGGGCGATCCGCTCGGCCTCGCCGCCGGAGAGGGTCCCCGAGGCACGGTCGAGCGTGATGTAGGTGAGCCCGACGTTCTCCAGGAACCCGAGGCGCGCCCGGATCTCCTTGACGACCTGCCCCACGATCTGCTCGTCCCGCTCGGACGGCCGGAGGTCGCGGAAGAACCGGACCGCCTCGGAGACCGTCATCGCGACGACCTGGGCGATGGACTCCCCCTCGACGGTGACGGCCAGGCTCGCCGGCTTGAGCCGGCGGCCGCCGCACGCGCGGCACGGGACGAACGACATGAACCCGAGGTAGTACTCCTTCGCTCCCTCGCTCTTGGTCTGCTTCCAGCGCCGTTCGACCGCCGCGACCAGCCCCTCGCGCAGCCACCCGCTCCCCCACCAGGCGGCGGGCCCCGAGCCGGTGAGCCCGACGCTCCGGCTCGTTCCCTCCATCAGGGCCTTCCAGCCGGCCTCGGGAAGCTCCCGGATCGGGCGACGCGGGTCGTAGCCGAAGCTGTGGGAAAAGCGGGCCAGCGCCTCGGAGGTCGGGGTCAGGCCCCAGACCGAGATCGCGCGCCCGATCGGCTTGTCCTTGTTGGGGACGATCCGGTCCGGGTCGGCGTGCAGGGTCGCCCCGATGCCGAGGCACTCGGGACAGGCCCCGAACGGGTTGTTGAAGGAGAACATCCGCGGGGCGAGCTCCTCGACCGAGAAGCCGCACTCCGGGCAGGCGCGTCGGCTGGAGAAGGTGGTCCGCTCGCCTTTCGACCGCCGCACGATCACCAGGCCCTCCCCCAGCTGGCGCGCCAATTCCACCGCCTCGGCGAGACGCGTGCCCTCCGACTCGACGACCTCGAAGCTGTCGACGACCACCTCGATCGTGTGCTTCTTGTTCTTCTCGAGGCGCACCTCCGTGCCCGGCCGCCGCGCCTCGACCCCGTCGATGATCAGCCTCCGGTGGCCGGCGCGACGCAGGCGGTCGAGCACGTCACGGTGCTCTCCCTTCTGCGCTCGGACCACGGGGGCGATGAGGTCGACGCGCTCGCCGTGCGCCGCCGCCTCGACGGCCTGAACGATCCGGTCGACCGACTGGGGGGCGATCGCGTTGCCGTCGTTCGGGCAGTGCGGGACCCCGATGCGGGCGTAGAGGAGCCGGAGGAAGTCGTAGATCTCCGTGACGGTCCCGACGGTCGACCGGGGGTTTCGGCTCCCGGCCCGCTGCTGGATCGCGATCGCGGGAGAGAGCCCCTCGATCGAGTCGACGTCCGGCTTGTCCATCTGGCCGAGGAACTGACGGGCGTAGGCCGAGAGGCTCTCGATGTACCGTCGTTGCCCCTCGGCGTACAGCGTATCGAACGCGAGGGAGGATTTGCCGGAGCCGCTCACCCCGGTGATGACGATGAACCGGCCGCGCGGCAGGTCGATCGAGACGTCCTTCAGGTTGTGTTGGCGCGCGCCGCGGACGCGAATGACGTCGGAGGGGTCGACCACGGGACCTCCTTACGTCGGCAACAGGGTCCGCACGGTCTCTTCGATCCGGCGCAGCACGTGCTCCTGTACCCGACGGCCGAGCTCGGCGGTCGCCGGCCCCGGGTCGCCGATCACGCTCTCCGGCCACTCTCCCTCGGTGGGCGTCCCGGGCAGGAACGGGCTCCGACGGTTCTCCCCCTTCGGTCGGTACGGCCCGACGGTCTTCGGCGCGAGGGCCATGACCCGGGAGGTCTCGAGGAGCCCCGCGTGGCCGTCCGTGGCGGGCGATTCCTTCCCCCGGAGCTCGTAGACGAAGTCGTAGTCGGAGAGCACCACGATGCGCGTCTCGGGATGCGCCCGCATCGCCAGGTCCGCGGCCTCCCGGAGGGAGGCCATGTGTCCGCGCTCGGCGTGCCCGGACAGTACGAGGAGGCGTCGAACGCCCGATCGGGCGAGCTCGGCTAGGACGCCCTCGGCATGGCAGGTCAGTTGCGCGTTCGACAGCGAGACCGTCCCCGGAAACCGGCGGGCCCCGGGGGCGCATCCGTAGGGCAGCGCGGGGGCGACCAGCGCGTCGAGCCGGCCCGCCAGCGCCAGAGCGGTCTCCTCCGCCTGGATCTGGTCGCTGCCGAGCGGCAGGTGGGGGCCGTGGGCCTCGAGAGCGCCGACCGGCAGGATCACGAGCGGGTTCGTCCGGATCCGTTCCGCGAAGCTGCGGGAATCGAGCTCGGTCAGCCGCAGGGTCGAGGGCATCTCCGGAACGACCGAGTCTCGGTATTTAACGCGGGCCGAGAGGTAACGGTACGGTCACTCGGAGCGAAGCGAGAGCCGCACGCTCATAGCGGGGCGATGCCTTAGTGCGGGATTCGACCTGCGACTAGGGGGGAGCCGCCGTCGTACCGGGGGCCGGAGCCGGAGTCTCGGGCTCGGCCACCTTCCCGGATTTGCGCCGGGTGCCGGGGCGCCGCGCGCGCTTCGCGGACGGGCCCGGGTCGGGGCCCGCCTCCGCACCGGCCGGCGCGGGTGCCGCCCCGGCCGGACCCTCCGCCGCGGCGGCCTTCGGGGGGCGGGGTCGGGCGGCCCTCCGCTTCGGCGCGTCGGCCGCCCGCGCGGCCCGGGCCTCCTTG
>JASHTC010000227.1 GCA_030040755.1 Thermoplasmata archaeon
GCCGGATAGAATGCTAGGACGACCGGTCGCCCGAGAAAGTCGCTCAGGGATACGCTCTGGTCGGGCGTGCTTTTCAGGGTAAAGTTCGGTGCCTTGACTCCCGCCTTAAGGATCAACGGCCGGTTCTCCGCGGCCTGGGACATGGGGGCCAATGGTGGAGAAGGGGCATAAGGGTTCCAGATTCCTCCCTCTCTACGGGCCGAGTGGCCGCCTCCACATTTAGTCGAAGTCCAACGAGTCGCGCCGCCCTCCTCCGACAGTTGGCCGCAAGCGGACCCTTGCAGCCAACGAACCCCTCTGTGGGGGTATCCGCTCCCAACCGGCGCACATCGAGCCGTAGCCCGGGTCCGATGTACCTCATTTCGCCAGTTCGTTGATCTCGCGGGTGCCGAGCAGTGCCTTCGGCGCGCCCTCCCGAGCGACGTGGATCATCGCGCGGCCCACTTTCTCCGTGGTCGTGATCGAGTTTGGGGCGATGGCGGCCATCAGAAGCACGAAGGGAGCCAACACGGTGTATAGGACCCGGTAGCCCCTGGTCTTCGACCGAATGCCATGAAGGGGGCGAATGACCCCGGGACGGAACATGTAGGCCGCCCTGAAGGGCATCCGGAGCAGCGCGTTCTCTGTCTGACCCTTCACGCGGGCCCACATCGTCCGCCCGTGCTCGCTACTGTCCGTGCCGGCGCCGGACACGTAGCTGAACGTCATCCCCGGATTTAGACGGGCCAACGTTTGGCCTATCGACACCGTGAGATCGTAGGTGACGCGGCGATAGTCTTCCTCGGACATTCCGGCAGACGAAACCCCGAGACAGAAAAAGCAGGCATCGGACCCGCGGAGTTGGTCCTCGATGGGCGCGAGGTCGGTCAGGCTTCCCCGAACGACCTCGCGCAACTTGGGGTGCTGTTGATGGGTCGCGGTCCGCCCGACCGAGAGAACCTCCTCGACACGCGGGTCAAGGAGACATTCTCGGAGCACGCCTTGCCCGACCATGCCAGTGCCACCCAACAGCAGTACCTTCATCGTCTATCGAGCGGCCTCACCTTCGACGATCTGGAGCGGATAAGAACCCCGGCTCAAGGCAGAGTCGTTGGCAGCCGTGCGTGGGGGCGCGGTCTCACTCCAAAGTCGGGGCGTGGTAAGGGACCCTCAGCGGACGCTCCCGGAAATGGGGCCGACTCCTCGACACGGAGGGCACGCGGTCTCGATTCTTACTTTGACCGGGCTCCGCTCGGGGTCGCGTGACCCGCGGTCGGAACTCAGGGGGGTCGGGGGACGAACGTGACATGAGGAGGACTTGCCCCCGGATCCGAGATGACCACGTGACTTGGGAACGACGGTCGGACCCCCCGAATGACGAGCCCTACCTCGTCATGGCGGAGCGTGAACTCCGTATCGGCCATCCTTCGTGCCGCGGCCGCGCTCCCCAAGCCGGGACTGAGGAGACCGATCCACAGGTTTCCGAGTTGCCGTGACCTCTTCGTGCCGATGTAGAACATCTGGGTCGCCGCTTCTAGGCCCGCGAGCGTCTCCAAAGCTTCGAAGGCAGCCAGCTCCAGCCACGGCTTCTTACGATTCCCGGCGGCCGCTTTCTCGGCTTTCAGGGCCTTCTCCATGCCCGTTTTCTGTTCGGTCGGAGAGAGCGGGCGATGTGTCGGGTTCCTGACCCTCAAGCTCACGACGTACGAGAGCCCCTCGTCCTCACCGATGAAATCCACCACCCGGACCCGGCTGTCGAACCGACGGCGCGTCACAAAGCGCAGTAGCCGTGCACGAAAGTCGTGCGGGGAGTCGCGGGACGGCAGCGTGGCGATGATTCCCCGGGACTGGTAGAGGAAGTTGAGGAACGTCGGTACCAGCAAGAGGTCGAGGTCCGCTCGCCCCACCGTCTCATCCATGCCGAAGAGCGCGCAGCTCCCCCGTGGGAAGCCTCCCCCCAGAAGTCGGTCGAAGTCCGCGATTCCCGAGGAGAACAGGCCGTCGGGGTCGGGAATGGGTTTCCAGCCGTCGATCTTCTCCGAACTCTTCGCGGTTCCCGACATCATCGAGGGATGGTCGCGAGGGGTTCATAGACCGATCTCCGCCAAGATGGATTTTGCGGACGGGACCAGCGTCCTGTTTTTCGGTGCCGACTTCGGCCTGCTCCGTACCCCCGGCGCGAAAATCGGGCCCGGGAGCTCCCGTTTCGGTCCTCGAACCAGCGGTTACGTTTGGTAACTGCCCGGCGATGGCCCGCGAGACCAAGAGGTTGACCACGGGCTCTCCAATCCGGAGGCTGCCGGGCCAGGTCTCTACGATATGTAGCGAGGCGCTCTTTCCGTCTCGTGAGCACGCCCATCGAGCATCGGTATGTTCTCGACGGGGGCTCGCCTGAGGTTGCGCGCCTTCGAATCCAGTCTTTGGCCCTAGCACCCCAGGCGGAGTCGTTGCTGGACGAAGTCGGCGTCTCCGCCGGATGGAGCGCACTGGACCTGGCGTGCGGTCCGATCGGCCTTCTCCGTCCCCTCTCGGCTCGGGTCGGGCCCGAAGGCCGGGTGGTGGGTCTCGACCTCGATCCGGCCGAGGTTTCGGCGGCGCGGAGTCACGTCCACAGCTTGAGTCTGACCAATGTAACGGTGGTCGAGGGGGATGCCTACCACACCGGATTTGCTCCGAACTCGTTCGACCTGGTCCACGCCCGATTCCTCGTCGCACCGGTGGGGGGAGCCCACGATCTTCTGTCCGAGATGATCCGGGTCGTCCGGCCGGGAGGCATCGTCGTCATGGAGGAGCCCGACTCGAGTGCGTGGAGTTGCTTCCCGGAGTCGGCAGGGTTTGCCCGACTCAAGGACGTGATCCGGGAGTGCTTCCGACGGGGAGGCGGCAATTTCGACGCGGGTCGCGAGCTGTTCGCATTGCTTCGCGGAGCGGGACTCGCCCAAGTCCGGAGTCGTGGCGTCGCTCTCCCGCTCCATGACGGGCACCCGTACATGCGGTCCAGCGTCCAGTTCGCGACCTCCCTAAGACGACGGATCCTCGAGAGTGGGCTCATGACCGATTCGGAGCTGGATCAGGCGGTCGCGGACGTCGAGACGGCGATTTCCCGGCCGGAGACCTGGATGATTTCCTTCCTTGTCATTCAAGCATGGGGCCAGAAGCCCGCGCCCGCGGCGGTCCGGTAACCGGAGGGCCGCCCGACACGAAGTCCGGGCCTGGCGGGTCTCGGCGAGTCGTCTCCCCCAACGAGGGAGTGCAACGACTGCGGACCTGGTCTACACCACCCGGAACAGGTCGATCTTGGCGCGGACTCGCGTCATGAGGTCCTCCACATCTAGCGTTAGACCGTACCGCTCGAAGTAACGTTTCAGCGCCCGAGCACCCGCGGCTGCCGCCGTGAGAGCTTCGCTCAACCGCACCCATGCGGGGGTTCCTAAGCGGTCCACCCGGATCCCGGAGGCGAGGTCGATGATCCACGGCTGGCCTTCGTGCACGAGGATGTTGAACGGACTCAAGTCGGAGTGGACGACTCCGGCCTCGGCGAGGGCTTCGACCCCCGCCACGGTCGCACGAAGAAACGCCTCGGGATCGTCGAGCCATGCATGCTGAAGCATGGGCGCGGCGCTCGCGGGGGTTCCAAGGTACTGCATCGAGAACATGTTCTCCACCCGACGCCCCGGTTCGGGAACTCGAGCCCCGCCCTGCCAAGCGTAGCAGAGCAGGTCGTGTTCAATCAACGCTCGCTGGCCCATGGTTTCGAGCTTAATCGGTCGACCACCTCGGTGAGCGGTTCGATAGAGGCGGTACGCCTTTACCACGAGGAGTCGTCGACCCTCCCGACAGAGATAGACGTCGGCTTCCTTCCCGGAACCGAGCCGCTGGCCGACTTCGGTCGCCAGGCCGCACTCTACGATCGCTTCCGCCACCTCACGATAGGCCGGCTCGGCAAAGGCGATCAGGCCGCTCCGCACCTTCCAGTGCACGCTCTTGTCGAGGTACTCCTCGTTGGGCATCGGTTGACCCGGCCCAGGCCCGTAGACTCACGAGAAGGGGATGCGGCGGCCAGCACACGGGAGCCCGAGAGCGCTCAGTCAGCCCACGGTGCACTGGCATCCACATCGATTGCCATTTCCCCGTGAACCTCCTGGCCCTTCGCCGAACGGGCGAGCCCCGAGGTCGTATCTAAGCGCTTCGCCGTTCCGGCAAGAGGAGGCGGTGTCGGTCGGTGCAGCCGTATCCCCCGCTCGTACCCGTACCGACTCGGCCGGTCGGCTGACAGGGACCTACAGCCCGACCCGTAGCTTGACGGCGGTCCAGCGACTCGGGTCGACTCGCGCGTCGCAGAGCTCTGTCACCGCGTTCATGAGCGGGGGTGGCGCCATCTGTCTCACGCCAGCGAGGAGCTCGGACAGTTCGGTCACGTTCAAGGCCGGCAGCATCCATCCGAGGAGCGCCATGAGCCGATCCGGCGGAAACTGCGCGATGATCGTTCCCTGCATCGCCAGCTGCTCCTGGTCGGTGAAGTGCTCCCGCATGGCCGGGACGAGCTCGGCCTCCTCCCGATTCATATGGACAACGTAGACCCCGATGAGGTCGTTCGCCAGCTGGTTGACCCGCACTCCCGCCGCGACCCTCTCTTCGGGCGTGCGCAGGCGGAGGAGAGCGCGAGCGCTCTGTCCGATCTCGAGCTCCCGACGGGTAAGCTCGTGGTGGTCCTTGATCAGGTCGGTGATCAGGGCGTTCGCTGTCCGCGCCGAGGGAGGAAAGATCACCGACTCCTCTGCGTGAGCGTGATGCGCGAATGCGCAAAGGATGCAGCCTGCGGACTGGGCTGCCTCGAAGTTGTTTTCGAGGTCAACAGCCAGTTTTCTTGTCGCCTCGATGTCCGCAAAATCATTCGTTTGAAGTCTTACGGAGAGTCCATACAGCATTGCACGGAGGCCCTTGTGTACCGGAGTGAACAGGTCCACTTTTCCAGCCATTGACTGCTCCCTTGGGACTCCTCCCCACTCAGACTTCGACCTCATAGCCCCTTCGACCTAGTGCCGCGTCTAGTAGGAGAGTTCGGGATTCCTGAACTCTAGCGCAAGTACTTTCCCGGAGGAGGTGATGCCTCCTCCCCAATGCTGCGCGTCCGCGAGCTCTCCGTCGAGGAGGGACAGGCCCTCAGCCGTCTGGTGAAGCGCTCGAACGACCCGACGGTCGTCAAGCGCGCGATGATCATCCTCCATTCCC
>JASHTC010000003.1 GCA_030040755.1 Thermoplasmata archaeon
ACGGCTGCGGGGACGGAAATCGCCGTCCGGCTGGGGCTCCTGGTCGAGGTGGAACGCGCGCGCGAGGCGCCGGAGGTGGGGGTCGATGCCTTCATAGCTTCATCGGGCGCTAATCGCCCGGTCGTATTTATAGTCTTTTCCAGTTTCTGTCAGTTTTGTTGGTTACAGGTGGTACACCATGCGCTGGCGTAGCATGGTGTCGGGACTTTCCTCGAAGGGCGGAAACCGGTGGGGCCGGTTGGGACAGGGTCATGACGATGGAGCCCCCGCGCGGCGCTGCCATGCTCCGTCGCGGTGGGAGGGACCCTCCGGTACCCTCCGAACGGGTCACGGACCCCGGGTTAGGCGCGCTGACCGAACGACCACCCCTTCTTGTCGATGACATCGAACAGGTTGCCGTCGGGATCCGCGAGCGTGACGAAGTCGAGGCCGTCTTCGGCCGGCTTCACCAGGGTGGCCCCCAGCCGCAGCAGCCGCTCGACCTCCTTCCGCGGGTCGGTCGAGTACAGGTCGAGGTGGAGACGGTACTCCGCCAGCGGCCCCTCCGAGGAGCGGGTCAGGGTGAGGTTGGGCCCGATGCCTGCCGGGTCCTTGAGGACGACCCCATCCTCTTCGGGGGATTCTCGAGGGACGTAGTGGAGGGCGGCGCGCCAGAAGGCGACCATCCGCTCGAGGTCCGTGCAGTCCACGACGACGGACCCGACCCATACCGCGGGTCTCTCCGCGGGGGGGTGCTCCTTTCTCGGCATCGACCGGGCCTCTCGCCCGGAAGGACCCGCCGGTCCAAATCGTTTCGGTCCCCTCTGCCGGCGCCTCCCCGCCGGAGCTATCGCGGGGGAGCGCGTGAGCCGGTCGTGCATCGCGGGGTCGAGGTGGGCATCTACCTGCGGCCGGGCCTCGAGGACGACAACTTCGTCGCGAGGGCCCTGGGCAACCTCGCGGCGTTTCGCCTGCAGACGGAGCGGAAGGAGCCACTGACCTGGCAGGTGCTTCGGGTACAGGGCTCGGGGGGCCACCACCACTACCGCCTGGTCGTCCGCCACCCGGAGCGGGTGCTGGACCTCGGCTTCCGCTCGGCCCTGGAGGCGATCCTGAAGGACCTCTCGAACGAGTCGGTGGCGGAACTGCGCCAGCGTCTCGCCGTCGCGGAGCGGGCGGGGCTGGTCCCGGTCGCGCTGCGTCCGGTCGCGCTCGAGGTCGACTACTGGCGGGACGACTTCTGGAACTGGCTCGGATGACTAGGCCGCGGTCGCCGTGAACGTGCAACCCCGGTGGGCGTGCTTGGTCGGGTCCGGCTTGGACACTTCCCACCGGTGGCCGAGGCGGCTCTCGAGGACCGAGCGGAGCAGCTGGGGGCACATGACGCGCCCGATCTCGGGAGAGTCCTCCGTGCAGGCGAAGCATCCCGTGACCCGGAAGGTTAGGGGCCGCTCCTTGAGGACGGTCAGGTGGCCCATCGTGTGGGTCTCGTAGTACTGGGCGAGCGCCGCCCCGACCTCCGCCGGGGTCGAGCCGTCGACCTCCTTGGCGATCTCTCGGCCGAGCTGGCGGGCAATCGTCTCGATCAGTTCGGGCAGGTGGAGCCGGAACTCCTTGACGCCGGAGGCCCGCATCCCCAGCTTGGCGATCTCCTTGAGCCGCAGGAAGGGGACCCCTTCCTTGCCGGCGACGACCGGGAGCACCGCGGTCGGCGGGTTCTCGAGCTCCACGAACCGGGCCTCCGCCCGCTCGGCCGGGGCCCACAGGCGCCGGTGGTAGTCGCGGGCGAGCTGCGTGAACATCGGGGCCGATGACCACAGGGCGACCTGCTCGTCGGCGGTCGGACCGAAGCCGTCCTCCCCGGAGACGAACACCAGCGCGCCGCTGCGGTCGATCACGACGGCGCGGCTCACGACGGGGCCGCACGCGTGACGCAGTTCGGTGAAGTTAGCGAAATGCTTGGCCGCGCCCAGGGTCGGCGGGAACACCTCGGTCACGACCTTCACCTTCACGCCCCGCCCCTGGGCTTCGCGCAGCGCCCGGTCCACGCCGCCCTCGAGGAAGTTGCCCAGCGTTTGGCCGCCGGCGCTCACGAGCACCTGGTGCTCGGCCATGCCGAGCCGCTTGCGGAGGAACCGGTGGATCGTGGCGGCCCCCTCGAGGACCGCGAACTTCCGCGGGTCGGGGTCGTCGAACTCGGTCCGGCTCTCCTCCCAGTCGGAGAGCACCTTCTCCCGGTCGGCCTCGAGCCGTTGGACCCGCGCGGCCGCCCGGCGGATCCATCGGTCGACCAGCTGGGCCGGCGGGAGGGCGGCGAACCGCTGCGGGCGGCCCCCGGTCGCGATCAGGAGCCCGTCGTCGGTGAGCTGCTTGATGAACCGATAGGCCTCGACCCGGTTGACGGCCGAGAGGCGCGCCAGCTCGCTCGCGGTCTGGGGGCCCGCCCGACAGGCCGCCAGGTAGACCCGCGCCGGTTTCTCGGGAATCCCATGCTCCGCCAACAGTTGAGCTAGGCCCGAACCCGGTCGTGCCACGGGGTCACTAGGCGGGGGTCCGATAAAAGGAGGCCGGAGCGGGCCCGTCGGCCTACAGAGCGGCCTGGAAGTCCTCGATGGTGAGCGGATAGTCGACCTCGGCCCCGCTCGCGCGGGCCCGCAGGACCTCCCGCGCCAGGAGCCAGTACACCGTCGCGAGGGCGACCCGACCCTTGTTGTTCGCGGGGATGACGAGGTCGACGTCGCGCGTCTCGTTGTTGACGTCGCACAGCCCGACGACGGGAATCCCGATGGAGACCGCCTCGCTGAGCGCCTGCTGGTCGGTCGCCGGGTCGGTCACGAAGAGGACCTTGGGCTCGAAGTATTCCACCAGGCTCGGGTTCGTGAGGCAGCCGGGGACGAACCGCTCGGCGAACGAGACCGCGCCCGTCGTCTTGGCGAAGACGCGCACGGGCTTCTGGCCGTACTGCCGCTGGCTCACCACGAGGATCTTGTCGGCGGGGTAGAGCGCGAGGAACTTGGCGGCGAAGCGGATCCGACGGTCGGTCTCGCGGACGTCGAGGACATGGAGCCCGTCGAAGCGGACCTTGTGGACGAAGCGACGCATCGAGGCCGACTTCTGCTGGGTCCCGATGTGGACCCCGGAGGTCAGGTACGTCTCCTCGGGGACGAGCAGCTCGCCGGGGCGGATGTCCTGGCCGTCCGAGGGGACCGCCTGCTCGTCGACCATCAGCTCCTCGTCGGGCATGCGTTCAGGGACCGTGGAGGCGGGCGAGCCGCAGGAGTTCATTTAGCTTTGCCACCCTCTCCCCGCCGAGGACGCCGCACTTGAGGCCCCGCGCGCCCGTCCCGAGAGCGACATGGGCGAGCCAGCCCTCGGGGACCTCCCCGGACCGGTGCGACGTGATCGTCGCCTGACCGTCCTGGCGGGCGAGGTCTACCGTGCGCAGGGTCTCCGTGAGCGTGCCCACCTGGTTGACCTTGATCAGGACCGCATTCGTCGAGTGCTGGGCGATCCCGCGCTGGAGCCGCTCGGCGTTGGTGACGTAGACGTCGTCCCCGATCACGAGCGTGCGGTCGCCGACGGCCTTCGTGACGGCGGCGAACCCGCCGAACGACTCCTGCTCGATCGGGTCCTCGAGGTAGCGGACCCCGTACTTGTCGACGAGCTCCGCCACGAAGGCGACCTGGCCGGGAGGGTCGAGGGTTCGGTCCTTGTAGTGGTAGTGGCCCCCGTCGTAGAACTCGCTCGCGGCGAAGTCGAGCCCCGGGTGGACCTCGGTGCGGAGCTCGTCCCGGGCGCGGGCGCACGCCTCGCTCAACATCTCGAGCGCGTCGACGTTCCCCACCGCGGCGACCCACCCCCCCTCGTCCCCCCGGCCAAGCGCGGCGGTGGGAAAGCGACGGTGCAGCGCCTCGCCGAGGAGCGTGTGGACCCGCAGGGCGGCTTCGATGCTTCGCGCCGGGTCGCGGTCCGTGGCGAAGGCGATGTACTCCTGGATGTCGGGTCCGCCGATCGCGTGCTTGCCGCCGTTGAGGCAGTTCCCGACGATCGCGGGGAAGCTCCGTCCGTCGACGCCCGGCCGGGCGAGGACCTTCCAGAGGGGCTGTCCGCGCTCCGCGGCGAGCGCCATCGCGCTCGCGACCGAGATCGCGGTCGCGCTGTTGCCGCCCACGCGCGCGAGGTTCGGCGTCCCGTCGACCGTGTGGATCATGCCGTCGATGCCGGCGCGGTCGCCCGCCTCGAGGCCCACGAGCTTCGGCACGAGCTGCTTGCGGACGGTGGTGAGCGCCTCCGGCACGCCCCCCCGGGGGAACGCTTGCACCTCATGCATTCCCGTGCTCGCGCCGCTCGGGGCTCCGGCGCGCCCGTGGGCCCCGGAGCCCAACCGGACCTCCGCCTCGATCGTGGCGTGTCCTCGACTGTCGTAGATCAGGTCGACCCCCACCGATCGTATCTCGCTCATGGACCCTCCACGAATTCCACCAGCACGCCGCCGAACGCGCTGGGGTGGGCAAAGCCGACGCGGCGGCCCCGCGCTCCGGGGCGGGCCGTCGAATCGACCGTCTTCCCGCCCCGATCCCGCACCTCCCGGAGCGCGCGGTCGACGCTGGGCACCTGGAAGGCGAGGTGATGCACCCCGGCGCCGCGGCGTTCGAGGAACCGGGCGACCGGCGAACCGGGCTCGCTCGGCTCGAGGAGTTCGAGGTGGGTGCCTCCCACCGCGATGAACGCGACCCGGACGCGGTTCGAGGGGACGAGCTCGGGGGCGGACTCGGGAGGTCCGACCAGGGGGCCCCACCGCGCGAGCGCCTCCTCGAGGTTCGGGACCGCGACCCCCACGTGGTCCAGCTCGGGCATCGACCCTCCGTCTAGAACGCTCGGGAGGCAGGCTGCTCGCCGAACAGCGCGCGCCATACGTCCGAGACTTCGCCCAGCGTCGCCCCCGCGCGCACCGAGGCGAGCACGAGGGGGAGCGTGTTCTCGCCCCGCTCCGTCCCGTGCCGGAGCGCCTCCAACGCCGCCCGCGTCGCGCCCGCGTCGCGCGTCCGCTTCCACGCCCTCACCCGACGGGCCTGACGGAGCTCCTCCGCCGGCGTGATCCGCTGGGCGACCACACCCCGACCCGTGGCTCCGGGGAACAACGAGAAGGACGGGTTGCCGTCGGTGAAGGCGTTGACCCCGACCACGAGCTCCTCCTTGCGCTCGCGCGCCCGGGCGACGCGGTAGGCCTCCCGCGCGATCTCCGCGGCGAAGAACCCGCGCTCCACCGCTGCGACCGCGCCCCCCATCGCCTCGATCCGGTCCAGGTAGCTGCGGACGCCCGCCTCGATCGAGTCCGTGAGGTGCTCGATCTCGTAGGCGCCTCCGAGGGGGTCGACCGTGTTGGCCACCCCCGACTCGTCGGCGAGGATCTGCTGGGTGCGGAGCGCCAGGCGGGCCGACGATTCGGTCGGGAGCCCGAGCGCCTCGTCCAACGCGTTCGTGTGGAGGGATTGGGTCCCCCCGAGGACGGCGGCGAGCGCCTCCAGGGTAGTCCGCACGACGTTGAGCTCCGGCTGGCGGGCGGTGAGGCTCGAGCCGGCGGTCTGCGTGTGGAAGCGGAGCTGCTTGGACCGGGACCGGCGGGCGCCGAACGTCTCCTCGACGATCCGGCCCCAGAGCCGCCGCGCCGCGCGGAACTTCGCGATCTCCTCGAGGAAGTTCCGGTCGGAGGAGAAGAAGAACGACAGGCGCGGGAGGAACTCGTCCAGGTCGAGCCCGCGCTCGCGCACCGCCCGCACGTAGGCGATCCCGTTGGCGAGCGTGAAGGCGACCTCCTGCACCGCGGTCGCGCCCGCCTCGCGCATGTGGTAGCCGGAGACCGAGATGTAGTTCCACTGCGGCATCTCGCGCGTGGCGAACTCGATGAGGTCGACCGTCAGCCGCAGCGAGGCGGCGGGGGGATAGATGTACGTCCCTCGCGCGACGTACTCCTTCAGGATGTCGTTCTGTACCGTGCCCCCGAGCCGGACCCGCGGAACGCCGTTCTCCTCCGCGACGGCGACCAGGAGCGCGACCAGGATGGGGGCGGTCGCGTTGATCGTCATCGAGACCGTCGCCCGGTCGAGGGGGAGGCCGGCGAACAGGGTCCGCATGTCCCCGAGCGTCGCGATGGGCACCCCGCAGCGGCCGACCTCCCCGCGCGAGCGCGGGTGGTCCGAGTCGAACCCGTTCTGCGTCGGCAGGTCGAACGCGACCGAGAGCCCCGTCTGTCCGCCGTCCAGGAGGAACCGGAACCGTCGGTTGGTCGCGGCCGCGCTCCCGAACCCCGAGTACTGACGGAGGGTCCAGAGCCGCCCGCGATACATCGTCGGCTGGATGCCGCGCGTGAACGGAGGTTCCCCCGGGAACCCGACGCCCTCGAGGAAGGCGGCGTCCGGGGCGTCGGGCGGCCCGACGAGCAGCGGAACCGCTCCGCCCTCCACCTTCGCCCCGATCGCCTTCCTCGCCGCGGCCTCCCAGCGGGCGCGGGCCTTCGCGGCCGCCGGTGCGGAGGGAGGAGGGGGAGCCATCGGCCGTGGACCGGGAGAGCCTACTAATCGGTTTCGTGACGGCGGGTCAACGCCCAGAGCGCCGACAGGTCCAGCTCGGCCCAGGTCGCCGGCACCGGCACCCCCAGCGCGGTGAGTACCTCGGGGTGGACCTCGCCGACCTCCGCCACGGTCTCGCCGGCCACGCGGACGCGGGCTCCGCGTCCGGGAATCGTGGCGGGAAGCTCCGCCGGTTCGCGGACCGAGCTCACGTCCCAGCTGCGCAGTAGATAGTCGACGAGCGCCGCACCGTCCGCGAACCCCACGCCCTCGCCGGCGAGCATCGCCGCGGCGTGGTACCGCGTCTCCGCCCCGGATTCCGCGCTCTCGGCGCGGACGATGACCGGCCCGACCTCGGCGAACCGCTGGGGGTAGCCGTGCCGGGTGTTCCGGCCCAGCACCTCGAGATGCGAGAGCAGGAGCCGGTCGCGCAGCACGGAGAACTCGGCGGAGACCGGGTTGTGCAGGCGGACCGCCCCGCTCGACCGGCACAGGGCCGCCACCGACTCGCCGACCAGGAGCGGGGTGTACGGCTGGACGAGACCGAAACCGAGGAGGAGCCGGCGGGCCTGGGTGCGGAACTGGCCCTCCGGCCGCCGTCGCCCGCGCGTCGCGCTCGGCAGGAGGAGTCCCTGCTCGGGTCGTACGCCGCCGATCAGGACAACGTCCTCGGCAAGGTCGACGCCGGTCAGGAGGTCCGGTCGCCAGGGTGGGACCTCGACGCGCCATCCCCCCGCATGCGGCCGGGCCGAGAGCCGGGCCATCGCCAGACGGCGCTCGACGTCGCCGGAGGAGTGGGCCTCTCCCGAGATCGCGCGCAGCACGGCGGAGGGCAGGTCGACCGAGCGCGGGGCGATGACGCCCCGCCCGTCGGAGCGAGCCGCCTCCGGCCCCAGGACCGGTACGGGGGTGACCGACCATCCCCGCGCCACGAAGACCAGCTGGAGGAGACCCAGGGCATCGCGGACCGCGCGCTCGCTCTGCCCCGTCGACTCGAGGAGGAGCTCCCGGTCCCCCGCTCGCGCCTCGCCGGCGGCCCGCGAGTTCAGGACCGGCGGCAGGCTCAGGACCGAGCCCCGGGAGTCGGCGAGCGTGAGACACCGGTCGCCCGACCGCCCGTAGCCGCCGTACTGCGCCGCCATCGGGTGCTGGTCGTAGAACCGGGCCGCGGTGACCTCCTCCGCCCCGTCCAGCGGCACGAAACGGACCTGCTCGAGGGATTCGAGGGAGTACCGGATCGGGGGGTTCAGGCGCTCGACCGGGTAGATCCCGAGGCTCGCCGCCCGCCGGCCGCGTCCGAGGGTCGCGTGGAGGAGCTCCTGGAAGCGCACCGCCTCGGCGAGCGTCCCCTCGTCGAGCCCATCGGCGTGGGGCGCGTGGACGACCATCGCGGCCAGGTGCGGCCGCAGCGGCGCCACGGAGGCGTCCACGCGGACCTGGAGCTCCGCCCGCCCCGGACGCTCCGTGGGGCGGAGGAGCCCCGTCGCCGCCTCCGATGCGCCCGCGAGATACGACGCCAGTCCGGCCTCCGAGAGGAGGTCCAGCCGATCCGGGCTCGCGGAGAGATGGAGCTCATCCCCCACCCGCTCCTCGAGCTCCGCCTTGGAGGCGAACAGGAGGTCGTCGAGCGCCCCGTCCGAGAGGGGGAGCGGGAGGAGCGCGCGAAGTCGCTCGGCCGAGAGGGTAGCGACCGGCACCTAGGCCCCCCCTCGGCTGAGCCGGTCGAGGTCGTCCGAGAAGAGCTCCCGGATGTCGTTGACGCCGAGGGCGACCATCGCCAAACGCATCACGCCGATCCCCCAGGCGGCGACCGGGACGTCGACCCCGAGGGGGCCGAGCACCTCCGGCCGCATCATGCCGCCGGGAAGGATCTCCATCCAGCCGATCCGGGGGTGTCGCACGTACCCCTCGATCGACGGCTCGGTGAAGGGGAAGTAGCTCGGACGGATCTTCAGCTCCGGTATCCCGATCGCCTCGGTGAGCTCGCGGAAGACCCCGACCAGGTGGCGAAGGGTGACGCCCTCCTCTCCGAGCACGCCCTCGCATTGGTGGAATTCGAGATGGTGCCGGGCGTCGACCCGTTCCACGCGGAAATTCCGGTCGATCGAGAACGTCCGGAACGGCGGCCTCGGGTGTCCGGCGAGGTAGCGAGCGCTCACCGACCCCGTGAGGTGGGAACGCAGCACCGGCCGGGCGGCGACCGCCGGGTCGTACCGCCCCCCCCAACCGGGGCCGAGGGGGGTCTCCTCCCCCGGCAGCGGACGTCCCTCGTGGACGGCCGCGACCCGAGCGAGGAGGTCCGCGGGCGGGGGACGACCGCGCAGCCCCTCCGGCCAGAAGGCGTCGTGGATCGACCGGGCCGGGTGGTCCTGGGGCATGAACAGAACGTCGTTGTTCCAGAACTCGGTCTCGAGGATCGGGCCCTCGGCCTCCTCGAACCCGAGGCCCACGAGCAGGTCCCCGAACTCCTCGAGCCAGGCGAGGTACGGGTTCTCGTGCGCGGCCCGGGCGTACGGGACCGGGCTCCGGACGTCATACGGGCGGAAGCTCCGTCCCCTCCAGGCGCCCGAGGCGAGGCTCCCGACCGTGAGCGACCCGAGCAGGTCCTCGCCCTCGGGGGCGAGCGGGAGCCGTCGGCCCTCCTCGGAGGCGGCCCACCGCTTGACCGAGACCCGCTCGGTGCGGACCAGCCCGCGTCGTTCGAGCGCCGCGACGATCGCCTCGTCGACGTCCTCCTCGTCGTTCGCGACCTGTTTGAGGACGACCTCCTCGGGCAGCAGGCGGGGCGCCTCGACCCCGGGCTCTCGGAGACGGAACGGAAAGCCGTCGGCGAGCACGCCCCGTCGCCGCAGGATCCCGACGGCCGCGGACTGCTCCTCCTCGGTCAGCCCCTCGGCCGTCGCGTGGTCGGACGTCATCGACCC
>JASHTC010000228.1 GCA_030040755.1 Thermoplasmata archaeon
GATGCTATTCTCCCACACCCGGCTCCATGGCACGACGCCGCGGGAACCGTGGCGGTTCGGGGCGCAGGCGCTCGCCATCTTCCGCAGGTACGCCGGGTTGCGCTACCGCCTGATCCCGTACCTCTACTCGCAGTCGGTGGAGGGGGTACGAGTGGGTCGGCCGCTCGCCCGGCCCCTGCTCCTCGATTTTCCGGACGACCCGGCCGCTCGCCGCGACGACGAGTACCTCCTCGGCGAGCACCTCTTGGTCGCCCCCGTGTTCCCGGACGGACCGGTCGACCTCGAGCTCCCGCGCGGGGAGTGGTTCGACTTTTGGAGCGGACGGCGCATGGCATCGACCCGGGTGGCGCGCCCTCCGCGGCCGCTCGCGGACCTCCCGCTGTTCGCCCGTTCCGGTGCCGTGATCCCGATGACCTTGCGGGAGCACGACCGGACCGACCCGGCGATGCTGCACGACCTCGTCCTTCGGACGTACGGACCGGCCAGGTCGGCGAGGCTGGATTTTGGAAACTACGGCCGGCTGACCGTACGCGACCTGCGCCGGCAGACCGGACGGTCCGGTCGGTTCCGCTGGCGAGTGGAGCGGGGCGACCGGTGAGCGACGGCTCCCGTCCGGAGCCGGAGCGGCTCGGCGCCCTCCCCGTCCCCGGCGGCGGGTTCCGGTTTCGGGTCTGGGCGCCGCGCGCCGAGCGCCTGAGCGTTTCCTACCCGAGTCGCCGGGCGCGCCGGTGCGTGCTGGAGCGTCGGGCCGACGGCTACTTCGAGGGGACGGATCCGGCGGCTCGCGCGGGGGACCTCTACTGGCTCCTCGTGGACCGACGGCGCCTTCCCGACCCCACGTCTCGGTCGCAACCCGAAGGGACTCGGGGTCCGTCGGCCCTAGTGGACTTCGGGGCCCTCCCGCCCGTCCGGCCGGCGGACCGGCCGATCGACCTGCGCCGCGCGGTCCTGTACGAGCTTCACATCGGGACGTTCTCCGCGGAGGGGACCTTCGACGGAGCGATCCCCCACCTCCCGCACCTCGCCCGCTTGGGGGTGACCGCCGTCGAGCTGCTTCCGGTCGAGGAGGAGCGGGGAGAGCGCGGGTGGGGGTACGGCCCGGTCCACCATTACGCCGTACGACGGGCCTACGGCGGGCCCCCGGGCCTGATCCGCTTCGTCAGCGCGGCCCACGAGGCGGGACTCGGCGTCCTGCTGGACGTGGTCTACAATCACTGGGCGGGAGAGGCTCGGTTCCTCGAGCGGTTCGGCCCGTACTTCCATCCCCGGGCCCGGACCCCGTGGGGTCCCACGCCGAACGTGGACGGCCCGGGGAGCGAGCAGGTCCGCCGTTACTTCGTCGAGAACGCGCGTCTCTGGCTCGAGCAGTACGCCGTGGACGGGTTTCGGCTAGATGCCGTTCACGAGGTCTTCGACCGCTCCTCTCGGCCGTTCTGGCGGGAGGTCGCCGACCAGTGCCGGAAGCTGGGGGAGCGCAACCACCGACGACCGGTGCTCATCGCGGAGAGCGACTTCAACGACGTGCGGATCCTCCGCCCTGCCGCTTCGGGCGGGTGGGGCCTGGATGCCCAGTGGTCCGACGACTTCCACCACGCGCTGCACGCCGCGCTGACGGGAGAGCGGGCGGGATACTACGTCGACTACGGTCCGCTGTCCCTGCTGGCCCGGGCGTTCGAGCGGCCGTTCCTGTTCGAGGGGAACTACTCGCGGTACCGGGACCGTCCGCACGGCGCGCCGGTGGGGGACGCCCAGCCCGAGCAGTTCGTCGTCTTCGACCAGAATCACGACCAGGTGGGGAACCGGGGCGACGGGGCCCGACTGGCGCGGTTGCTGTCCCCGGGACTGGTGCGCGTCGCCCTGGGCCTGACCCTGTTCTCTCCCTACGTGCCGATGCTCTTCATGGGAGAAGAGTACGGCGAGACGCGTCCCTTCTACTTCTTCGCGGACCCCCCCGCCTGGGCCGCGCCGCGGGTCGCCGCCGGGCGATTCCAGGGGCTGCGGGACCACGGATTCCCCGACCCGCCACCGGACCCCTCCGACCCCGCGACGCTCGAGGCCTCGCGGCTGAATTGGGCGGAGGCCGATGCCCCCGAGGGGAGAGGACTCATCGGATTTGTGACGGAGTTCCTCCGCCTGCGACGCGACCTTCCCGCGTTGCGACCGGGGGGAACGGTGCGAGCGTGGGCCTCGGACGGGGACCGACAGATCGTGGTACGCCGGGACGCCGGCGGTGCCAGTGCCATCCTGTTGGCCAACCTCGCCAGAGAGTCGCGGCAGCTCTGGGCGCCGGCGACCGCGGGGCGTTGGAGGGAGCGTTTCGATTCCCGAGGGCCGCGCTCGGGAGCCGCCGAGCCCTCCCCGTGGGAGCTGACGGAGCGGGGTACCCCGTCCCCCATCCCGGCGCAGTCCTTCATCATCCTGGAGCGCCTCGACCCCGACTGACGCTACGCCCTTGCCCGTGGCCGAGCGGCGGAGGCCCGGGGCCCGAGGAGAGCTATGGAAAGGCTCCTCGAGAGAGGGAGATTATTTCGACAAGACTAATAATTAGGGTACCACTTATATTCTCTCTCCGCGTTGGGTGGGCCGTGGAGCCGCTGCAGAAACTGACCCGGCGTCAGGTCGAAGCCCTCCAGGTCATCGGTCGGAACGAACGGCCCGACCGGGGGGGCGTCGCTCAACGCGATCGCCCGGGCGCTCGCGGTCTCCCCCCCATCGGCCCTGGGTCACCTCACGATGCTCGAAGGGCTCGGTCTGGTGACCCGCTACCGGGGGAAGACCCGCCTCAGCGCGCGGGGCCAGCGCACCCTGAGCGAGTATCAACGGCACCACCGGGTGGCGGAGACGCTCTTCGGGAACCTGGGCCTGACCCCCTCCGAGTCCTGCACCGCGGCTCGGGAGATCGACCTGGCGATCTCGCACCGGACGGTCGAGGAGGTGTGTCGAGCGGAGCAGCACCCGACCGTCTGCCCTCACGGGGAGCCGATCACCGCCTGCGATGCAAGGAGCGGGGGGACCCTCGACCGTCACGACCGCGAGGCGCGCAGCCCCCCATGACGCTCCCGCCCCGCCTCCTCCCAGGGGCCGGCGGGTACGGGAGCGTCCGCCAGGCGACCGAGACGACCCTCCCGGGTCGGAAGCGAA
>JASHTC010000229.1 GCA_030040755.1 Thermoplasmata archaeon
GCACCTGCATCTGGCCCTCGACGACGACCCCGAGGTCCGTGAGCTCGAGGACCTTCTGCTTGTTGTGGGCGAAGTCTCCGTCAAACGCATCGGGATGCGTTCGGATCAGCTCGATCGCGACCCGCTTGATGTACGTTTGGCGGATGTTGCCCATGTGGGGCGCCCCGACCGTCGCCCCGTTATAAAGGTGTCGACGGCCGGGGCAGGTTCTGCCCTGCCCCGCGTCGCGGGCCCTCGCTCCGCCGACCGGAACCGGCCCGGACGGCCGGTTATACGGCCTGGTTCCGGCGGAACCAAGAAATACTCCACCCTGGGTAAATAGACGTGTGCGCAGCCGGGGCCAGCTACGGGAGCCGCAGCCGTAGTCGCCCCACGGCCTGCGCGACCATTTGGAGTAGACCGCCCAGATGCAAGGTAGCACCGATTCCCTGCCGCCCCCACCCCCTCCGCGCGAGCGGAACGTCCTCATCCTGGACCTCTCCAAGAGCATGCTCGCCCCGCTTCCGGACACCGAGCCGCAGCAGGCCGAGCGCCAGAAGATCGAGGTCGCTCGGACCGCCGTGTTCCGCATTCTCCAAGATGCCGCGGCGACCGGGGCGCTCTTCGGGCTGGTGACGTTCACCGAGACCGTGCGCGCCCCCGTCCCCTTGAGCGAGATCCGCAAGGAGAACCTCCCGTACATCGAGAACCTGATCTCCCTCCTCAACCCGAGCGGGCGCTCGGCGATCTGGGACGCGCTCGCGGCGGGGGCGGACATGCTGCGGATGGGGGTGCGGGGCGTCCAGGGCAACCTCGTCCTCGTCACCGATGGCTGGGACAACGCCTCCAACCGGTTCACGGTCAACATCCCGGGCCAGCCTCCCCCCACCGCCGCGCGCGTCGACCTGGTCACGTACATGCTGCCCCCCGAGTCGGCCCTGACGCTGCGGGTGATCGGGATCGGCAGCGGGATGGAGCGGGACAAGGGGGTGGACGGGGCCCGCATCCAGGAGCTGCTCAACCAGATGACCCGCCGCGCCCAGCAGCTCGGCCTCCCCGCCGCCTTCACCTTCCAGGAGGTCACGACCGGCTCGGCGCTCTTCGTCCAGATGGTGAACGCCTTCCTCGACGTCGGCTACGAGGACGACCGGCCGATCGAGGAGCTCCACCCCGAAGAGCTCGCCCAGCATGCGGCCAACGCCGCCCGCGCGCTCAAGGAGCCCCAGCAGCACGCGACGGTCTCCCGGCTGAAGCCCGGCGCGACCGCCGCCTCGGAGGCGTACTCGGAAGCCCCGGACCTCGAGGTCGACGTGCTCGGCTCGGCCGGCACGGTCGCCGCGCCGAACCTCAAGGACCGGTACGGCCCGCTGGGGGAGATCGTCGAGGCCTACCTGGCCGGCCAGTACGACGTCGCCCTGGTGCTGGTCCAGCGCTCGGTCGGCGTCCTGCCGCCCGTGACCCGCCTTTACTGGGAAGCCCGTGTCCAGTTCGCCCGACGAGCGATCGTCGAGGCCGCGCGCGCCCTCCTGCAGGCGTGGACCGAGGTCGAGAAGCTCCCGCCCGCCTCCCAGGTCCGGATCCTCCGCCGGTTGGCCCTCCTCCAGGCCCGCATGCAGAACGACAAGGAGACCGAGACGCTCGTCCGGTTCATCGACGACACCGAGCATCGGCTCTCGAGCGCGGACCCGAAGGTCCGGGACCGCCTCGGCGACCTGTTTGCCAAGCTGATGGAGCTCCGCGGCACCTACCAGCTCACCCGGCTCGCGAGCGCCGGCGACCTCCAGGACGCGGCGGTGAGCCACGAGGCCGCGGTCGAGGAGGTCTTCGGCCAACTGCAGGACGCCCGCCTCGATCTCGCCTCCGCGGGCCCGGTGGCCGAGGGGGCGCTTGATTTTATTGAGGTGTGCTTGGCGGAGATGAGGTAGGGGGCGCCGGTCGATGGGCGAGGTCAAGGTCACGACAAAGACACGCCGCGCGCCCGGGGCCAAGCGCGAGGCGAAGAAGAGCCCGGATTCCGCGCGCATCGCGGTCGTCGGGATCCCCGCCTCGGGCAAGACCACCTACTTCCGCTTCCTCGCCGGCCACTTCGGGCTGAACCTGCCGATCCTGTACGTCCCCGCCCGCAACGAGGGCGGCCAGCTGCCGATCTTCGGGGACCTCGAGAACGACGTGGCGCTGGAGGAGACGACCTACGAGACGACCGACCCGACCGACCCCGAAGGGAGCCTCGAGACGACGAGCCGGTTCTACGTCAACCGCCCGATGGAGGACCGCAAGAAGCTCTGGGTCGAGCTCGCGGCCGGGCGGGAGGAGCAGGGGGTGCTGACGAAGTACCCGCTGCCGACCAAGTTCAACCAGTTCATCGAGATGAAGATGCGGTTCCGCTACGGCGCCCCCGACGGGGAGGCCGGCTCGAAGCCGATGGAGCTCCAGACCATCGACGAGGCCGGGGGGATCATCGCCGACTACTTCACCTACGACCGGCTCTGGCTCGACTCGGAGTCGGGCGAGGTCACGGAGAAGACCTGCCGGGTCATCCCCCACTACGACTCCTGGAGGCCGGACCGTCGCGACCTCTGGCGGCGCGGGCTCACCCTGCTCGGTCGGTTCGTCCAGGGGGCGGACGCGATCATCCTCCTCCTGTCGCCCGCCCTCCCCTCGCTCCACGACCAGGCGCAGCAGGTCAACCTGGCCCGGGGGGTCTTCCGCTACGTGCGGACCCGCAACCTGCCCCTCGTGATCGCGATCTCCAAGGCGGACAAGCTGAAGGAGTTCTACTCCGAGGTCGAGCAGTCGGTCCGCGAGCGCACGTACCGGAGCGCCTTCGACACGACCGACTACATCCTGCGCCGGGACGGCGGGGGCATGGGGACGATCCTCGTCGCCCAGGAGGGGCGGGGGATCTCGACCAAGGAGGACGTCTTCCTGATCTCGAGCGCCGTGTCGACCGGCGGGGGGCATCCCCTCCTCGTCGGCGACCAGGGCGAGGAGGCCCCGTCCGTCGGGTCGCCGACGATGGGCGTGCCGGTGATGGTCAACACCACCCTGCCGCTGGCCCGGGCGTGCGAACGCGTGCTCGAGCGTCGCGCCACGAAGGGGGCATGATCGCCGCGGCGGACGGGGGCGCGGTCGTCTCCCACGCCCCGGTGGCGGTCGTCTGGTGCCGCCAGGTCGACAACGAGGCGGAGAGCCCCGGATACACCACCATCCCGGACGACTTCCCCGGACGGCGGGAGACCCTCGAGACGATCCGGATCGTCGGGAACCTCACCGTCAACGTCGCGGACACCCACGACTACTGGGACCCGGACCCGAGCCAGACGCTCTCGTTCTACCCGAACCTCTTCCTGTACCCGGCGGCGGGCGGCCGGTACACGTGCGTCGGCCGGATGTTCCTCTCCACGGAGGACCGGCCGCGCCTGGGCATGAAGACGCTCGTCTTCTCGACGGAGGAGCTGGTCGCGAGCGGCCAGTTCGGCGAAGCGGTCCTGCGGGCCCACACGACGATGGTCGGGCGGCCGGAGTCGCGCCGGCCGATCGCCCCTCCGGACGCCTCCGTCTACCAGGCCGTCGGCGAGGGGTTCCTGTTCCATCGGGGCACGACCGAGCCGGTCGTCCTCGTCGCGAGCGAGCAGTGGGAAGCCGTCTGCCAGGTCGTGGCGGAGCTCATCCGGACGATGCCGGTGGCGCTCGTCGCGAACACCGGCTTCCTCGTCTTC